>JALNVO010000081.1 GCA_023231365.1 Fibrobacteraceae bacterium
AAGGCGGGCCTTCGCAAAGGTCAGAAGCTATTCCACTTACATCAAAAATTATGCGTCTTGCCCTTGACTTTCTTCACAGTTTGTTAGATGGACAATTTATAAGATTAAAAACGGATTTATCTGCATTTTTTTGGATTTTCTTTTCCAATAAAGACTTTTTCGTCTTCTACTTTTACTTTCATTTAAAACATATATTCCGACAAATTTATATTTGTCTATCCCTAATATATCCTTATGCTTAAAAAACACAATTCTTCGTTGATTTAGATTTATATATTCCTCATAATGCTCTAGGCTTTTTACTCTATCACTATTTTTTTCTTCTATTTCTGAAAAATCAAATTTTTCGCAGTTAGTCCATCCATTTCTTGTTTTTTCTGCTGGCCACCATACTAAAATATCTGAATTAGCTGGCAATATTGCTCCACCTGTTCTTTGGAACCCTCTTTTTATTTTTGAGGGATTAATATTGAAAACCTTACAAATCTCTTCAATCGTAGATAGGGAAATATCGTTATCTACATCAAGGGTATTTTTTCGTCTCCAGAATAGGCCTGTATTTTCCTTTTCATCCCAAGGTATGAATTGATTTTTAAGTATCAGTTCTCGTTTTTGTTCTAGTATAAAATTGACAATACGATCTATGTCCCCATTAATGAGTTCTATCTTTTTTCTGCAATCAATTTCTAATACCCTATGGCCTGTGTTTTTCTCTATCTGAGCCTTGCGCTTTCTATCTTTTTGAATACTTGCATTGTTTTTATAATGAGCAGGTTCATTTACTTCGATATGTATTTTAAACTGCGGGAAATAAACATCAGTAAGTGCGTATAAGTTGGAAGCTCGATTGACATATTGTTGTGGAACCAATTTCACTGTTGGATCATTAATTTTATGCCACAGTCTAGAAATTACATAACCTTCGTAGGCCTTTCTTGCTGTCTTTTGTAGAACTCGCGCAATGTAATCAAATGTGGAATCAAAATTGTTCATTATTTTTCCTTCCATAATATGTCAAGCGCCAATGGCGTCCATCTACCATATAAATTATCCGCGATAATAACTGATGCAGAGCCTTGTAAATGGTTATTCCTTGCTAATCCATAACACAACGGACATACAACGCGCTACTCTTATTGTAGTAGAGCGTACTCATATATGTGTCGTTGTAGTCCAAATGTCTACTGTAGGCACTGTCTGCATTGTTTTCCCTAGCACTCCAAAAATCCGTACTGAGACCCGTATTGTGGAAGCTACCATCATCGTGGCGACGGCCAGCAGGGAGAGCTGAAAAACCGTAAGCATCCGTTCCATTGCCACTGTCATACCACCCATCGTTGCTCTTCAGCGCGGTTCCCGCTGTGCTGAAACCACCGACTGCGGCTTCAAGAGTTGCCCACTCACCATTGCTTGGAATATGCCAGCCGCTGGGGCACGCGCCTTGATGATTCACGCTATCACCGAGGATCGCGATGTTATAATTCATGCTCACGGACATCGCACCCACCCATAGATACAAACGACCATATTGAGAGCAGTTATCCGCATTGTCTTCGTAACACCAGCTGCTATCAACTGCGTAGTTCAAATTTTCTGCCATCCATGTCTGCGTACCGATGGCGACCGTCTTGTAAGTCTGCCCGTCCCGTGTATCAGTCACCTCGCCATAACTGACCGTTTGTGTTGATGAACTTGAAGATTCTGCCAAAGAGGAGCCATCTGAAATGTCCTTGACACAACGGATGGAGAACGCGTAGCTTTTATTGAGATCATACGTAGATATCTCCGCATTGCCATTATCCAAGTATTTGTTATAAGCGTTATACGCATCGTTTTCCGTGGCACTCCAGAAGTACGCGCCACTGTCCACGTCATAAAAGCCATCCGTGCCGTCACGACGACCTGCCGGAAGAGCCGAAAAACCGTAAGTATCCGTTCCATTGCCGCTGTCATACCACCCATCTTTACTCTTCAGCGCTGTTCCCGCTGTGCTGAAACCACCGACTGCGGCTTCAAGGGTTGCCCACTCACCATTGCTTGGAATATGCCAGCCGCTGGGGCACGCACCCTGATGATCCACACTGTCGCCGAGGATCGCGACGTTATAATTCATGCTCACGGACATCGCACCCACCCACGAATACAAGCGACCATATTGAGAGCAGCTATCCGCATTGTCTTCGTAACACCAGCTGCTATCAACTGCGTAGTTCAAATTTTCTGCCATCCACGTCTGGGAGCCAATCACCACCGTCTTGTAAGTCTGCCCGTCCCGTGTATCAGTCACCTCGCCATAACTGACCGTTTGTGTTGATGAAGAACTCACCCCTCGATTATCATTCCCGTCCGCTTCAGACGAAGAATTGATTTCACACGCAGCAAGAAGTACAGTAACAAAAATTAGGCCCCATGCGAAAAAACACATTCTATCATTTTGCCATCTCATAAAATCTCCTATGATAAAAAAGCAACGTTACTCAAACATCTCGTGTATGACAACACTTAGTTGCAACAGTTAATTTAAAATATAAATACGTTCTGCCAAAGTTGCAATCAATTTATTGCATAAAAAAGTTTGAACATATCTTTGAATGGCCCTCAGATTCTTCTGTTCGCAGGGCCTGCGGATTTTAACCGGATCGCCAATCCATATTTCTTAGGTATCGACATTTTAGGCTCCAGATGGTTTGATACTTGCATTATAGGAGGTATTCGATCTCCTTGCTAGACATCATTTGGCCAAAAAATCTATATGTCCCCATCAACTTTTCTCGTTTACTGAACTTCAAGGATCGCTATAGAACCTTAGCCCACGCAAAGCACGGGATTCTATTTTAGATAAAATTTCTAAAATGGATACAAAGTTGCTGAAAGAGGTTCTTTCGCTCTATGCAAAAATTTCATTGCGCTTTGCGTAAAAGCAGTTCTCTTGGGAATGAAGGGGTCGCAAGAGCCGGTATCCGATGGGATCGTTACAGGGCGATTGCGCAGGGGAAGGCCTTCCCCATCACATCCTACAAAATTGTATTGTTTATTTTTTCATTTTCTTTTAAAACCCCTTGCCATTTATTTTCCGTTTATTTAATTTCTGCGTATGCTAAGCGCAAATTCACATATCGCTCACAATAACAACTGGTGGTGGCAGGCTCACAGAACTTGAGTCTGGTTTTTGCGTGTTTGCAATAAGTTTGCAAAAAAGCTCCGGGCTCAAGCCCCGGGGCTTTTTTGTTGCCTGAAATGAATTTTTAACAAAGGATCTAAGTTATGGCTAAAAGGACTGACAGCATTTACACTACCCTCGCGGGAGAACGCTATACTCCGTTCTCCCTTGCAAAAAAACTCGGAGCAAAGGCAATCCTTGAATCCGCTTCATTTTCACACGGTACGGACCGCTATTCGATCCTGATGTTCGATGAGGCGTTCCACATTGTAGAAGATGACGCTGGCGTTGCAATCATTGCGAACGGTAAGCGCACTCCTTACAAGGCGAAAGATATTCTGGATGCGCTCGAAGAAATCGCCGCGGAGAACGACCGGCCGGCGAAGGGAATTCCCCTCCCCGCTTCCGGCATCGGCTTTCTCTCTTACGAATTCTGCTCGCGCTGCGATACAATCCATTTGGCAAAGCAGACGGATGCGCTCAAGATTCCGGAGTCCGAGTTTATGGTGGGGCATGTCTATATAGTATTCGACCATTTTACGGAAACTCTCCACATATTCGGGCTCAACTATGCGGAACATGAAATTGATTTGGTGAAAGCTATCGATAAAGTAAAGAAGACCCTTTCCAATCTCGACTTTTCGTACTTGGCCGCTCCAGAAGAGGATTTTCCGTGCAAGGTGATTACCGATCTTGAAAAGAGCCATGATGAATATGTGCACCGCGTGAAGGAGATTCAAAAGCATATTGTCGCAGGCGATTTGATTCAGGCGGTGCCCAGCAGAAGATTGCAGCTTGAAACCGAAGTGGGCGCGCTCGAAGTGTACCGCAGGCTCCGCTCGGTGAATCCGTCCCCATATCTCTTCTATATCGACTTCGGCGCCTACCAGCTTGTGGGAGCTTCGCCGGAAAGTTTGGTGAGGAGCCGTAATGGCAAGAGTTCCATCCGCCCGATCGCCGGTACTTGCCGCCGCGGAAAAAACGAAGCGGAAGACGAATTCTTGAAGGAAAAGCTCTTGAACGATCCGAAGGAACGCGCGGAGCATTTGATGCTCGTCGATCTTGCAAGAAACGATCTCGGGCGCATTTCCGAAGCAGGGTCGGTGAAGCTTACCCGCTATATGGAATGCCAGTCCTTTAGCCACGTGATCCATTTGGTATCCGAAGTGGAAGGGAAGACAAAGGCCGGCATTCACCAGATTCAAGTGCTCCGGGCAGCATTCCCGGCGGGCACGGTGAGCGGCGCACCCAAAATTAGCGCGATTGAGATCGTTTCTTCGCTCGAAAGCGAGAAGCGGAACTTCTATGCAGGCGCAGTTGGCTATCTAGAGGCGGACGGCGACCTCGATTTTTGCATTACGCTTCGCAGTGCGCTCAAGCAGGGCAACGTGTGGACCCTTCAGGCAGGTAGCGGCATTGTCTATGCTTCCGACGCCGAACGCGAATGGGAAGAAACCAACGAGAAGCTCGGCGCAATGAGAATTGTTCTAGAAAATAAGAAGAAGAACTAAGGAAAAGGATATTCTATGATAGTCATCATCGACAACTACGATTCATTTACATACAACATTTACCAATCCGTATGTAACCTCACCAACGAGCCCGTAACGGTTCTCCGCAGCAAGGAGTGCTCTATTGCGGACATTGAAAAGTTGAATCCATCCCGTTTGATTGTTTCTCCTGGCCCGGGACGCCCAGAAGATGCGGGAATCTCTGTAGAGGCGATAAAGCATTTTGCAGGCAAGCTCCCTATTTTGGGCGTATGCCTCGGACACCAGGCAATCGGTTATGCTTTCGGCGCAAAAATCGTGCAGGCCAAATTCATCAAGCACGGTATTGCTGAAGAAATCAATCTCGACGGGCATGGTCTCTTCCGCAACATCGGGAAGAAAGGAACGTTTACTCGCTACCACAGCTTGGTTGTCGATGAAAGTACGCTCTCCGCCGACTTTGAAGTAACAGCCCGCGCTACGGATGGCGACATTATGGGTATCCGCCACAAGAAATATGATATTGAAGGAGTGCAATTTCACCCGGAATCCATTGCATCCAAGGAAGGCGACCCGCTTTTTAAGGCTTTCCTGAACTACCGTCGCGATTCTCTCCCTGTGACGGCCATTCTCAACATGCTCATCGCCAAAGAAGATCTCGACCAGAAGACGGCAGAACTTTTTATGGAAGCCCTTACTGACGGGCTTCTCGACGAACGTCAAACAGCCGCGATTCTCACGGCTATCGCCGCCAAAGGGCCCGCTGCAAGCGAAATTGCGGGCTGTGCCGCTGTGCTCTGCCGCAAAAAGACGCAGATTCCTTTTTCCGTGGAAATTGAACTTACGGATATCGTCGGCACGGGCGGAGACTGCAAAGGCAGCTTCAATATCAGTTCTATGTCAAGCTTCATTGCTGCGGCTTGCGGGCTCAAAGTCGCGAAGCATGGCAACCGGGCTGTTTCGAGTAAATCAGGAGCCGCGGACTTCTTTGAAGCGTTCGGAATCAAAATCAACGCCACCCCTGAAAAGATGGCCAAAGCCATCGAAAAGACGAACTTCGGCTTTCTCTTTGCTCCGATATATCATTCCGCAATGCGCTTCGCAGGCCCAGTGCGAAAGGCTTTAGGGATCAAGACCATCATGAACCTGATAGGCCCGCTCTCCAATCCTGCAAATGCAAAGTACCTGATGCTCGGCGTGTACAGCACGGATTTGCTTAAACCCGTCGCGGATGCAGCTAAGATGCTCGGCGCAAAGCGCGTAATGGTAATCACAAGCGAAGACGGCTTCGACGAAATCTCGCCGATGACCAAGACGTACGTGTATGAGATTGATGAAGACAACCAAGCGATGAAATACAAAATCGATCCCGCCGAATTCGGAATTCCCAAATGCGATGATGAAGAACTCGGAGGCGGAACGGCCAAAGAAAATGTCGCTCTCGCAAAGGACCTATTGCAAGGAAAGGGACGCTCCGCTATCCGTTACGCCAGTCTTTTGAACGCTGCCGCAGCCCTCTATGTCGGTAAGCAGGCAAACTCGCTCAAGGCAGGTTATGAAATGGCAAAGAATGCGCTCGATTCCGGAGCTGTCGAAAAGAAAATCGAAGAAGTCGTTAAAGAAACGAACGCATAAGCCATCGGAAAATAATGCATACAAAAAAGCACCTCAAAAACTCCGAGGTGTTTTTTTATAGCAAAGGAAATTGGACACTTCTAAAAATTGTATTGCGGCCAAGAAATTCTGCAAGGGCAGGGAAGCAAAAAAAATACGCACAACCCGTGTTCCCAAAGGGGTGTGCAACAGGATGTCTCGAATTAACCCAAGAGGAAACTGGGACTCTTTGCGCTTTAGCGCTTAGAGACCCAAACCCTGTGCAAGCAGGCTTTAAGGAGCCCATTAAAGGTTTTTCTCAATGGCCGCGACCAGCGTCGCTTTTGGCACGGCACCGACGATATTGCCGACTTCCACGCCATTCTTGAAAAGTTTCATATTAGGAATATTAGTAATGCCGAAACGGGAGCAGAGAGCCTCGTTCTCATCGACGTTGACCTTTGCCACGGTCAGCTTTCCTTCATATTCCTTCGCAATATCCTCCATCACAGGCCCCATCATTTGGCAAGGACGGCACCAAGTTGCCCAAAAATCTACAAGTGCCAGGGCTCCAGAATTGATGACTTTGTCAAAGCCAGCATTATTGACATTAATAACAGACATTTCAAAACCTCATAAATGTTTTTATATAAAATAGCTATTTTTCTCTTCCAAGAGTATGCGTTTCTGTAAAGTTGCCATTATCCTCACGTTTTTCCTCTGTTCTAGATTCGTATCTGGACAAGAAATCAGCACATCCCGCAAAGTAACGGAGATGAACGGAATCGGAGAACGCACTTACGATTTGGAAGGCGAGAAAGCGGAATGGCTACTCGGAACGTCCCTTTTGGGAAACCCGGACTTGGAATTTACGGCAATGGGACTTTCCGCCCCCACGCACAGACTACCTACAAAGCTCGCCGGCATTTTCACCTTTCCTATCCACTACGATGAAACGGAACTTTCGATGCACGGCGAAAACGGCGTGATGAAAGAAGCCTCTAAGGAAGCTCCCATTGATACGCCGGTTACAAAAATAACTTGGGAGCGATTTTCATTCAGCGGAAATGCTTTTGGGCTCGATTTCCGGCGGCTTCTCTTGGATAGCATCGAGCTCGACATAGGAGTCGCCTCCTATTCCGACCTCTATTCCGAGGAATTCCGTTATCAAGACGTAACGCATCAGCCATACTTCGCCCTTGGCAGGGATTCGTCCACAATTCCTTTCGCAGGCAGGAATATTGCGATGAATAGCTTTCACTTCCGCCCCGCCATTACCTGGTACTTGGAAAAAGGCGAGGTAACGGCTTCCGCGAGCATCTTGGACGTTGACGATGATGACGTTTCCAATTATCAGATCATCATTGATTCCACGGATTACAGTTCCCCTGAATATTTAACCGGTCCTTTCAATATCAGTCTCAATTCTTTTACATACGGCATCTCGGGTATTTTTCGCCCGCTAAATCTTCTCCAACTCAGCGCGTCCATCTATTCCGGGACACATGAGATTTCCTATGATAGCTTGCCCGACTTTGTGAAAAGCGTTCGGGATTCCATCGGCGAAGACGGTGATACGCTTCAAGACACGACTTGGTACGGAATAGAAAGCGAAACAAAATACGAAACAGTAAATGGCGACGGAGAAATCGAGTTCCGCACTCTTTTCAACCCCGCTTTGCGGATGAAATATGAATTTACGGATGTCGACGATCACTACCATCAGGACCGCGAAGTTTACTTCCTAGAATTGAAAGATACGCTCGGAAGACTTTCATTCCGCACACAGACGGGAGCTATCCGCAACGGGAACATCGACGATTCTTCACAAATTGCAGGAATGTATTCCGCAAATGCAGCGATTGCATTGCCGTTCCATTTAATCGCAAAAGGGGCCGTGCGAAGCGACAGTAAATTTCCGGACATTGATGAGTTAAGGCTCGTGAACACGGGCCGGTACGCTTTTCCGAGCGCAAATCTCCTCCCCGAAGAGCGCACCCGTATCACAGGAGACTTCCAATGGAACGCCGGTGGAATTTTTTATGGCACAGGTTTCCGCTACGAATATGCGGAAAATCCCATTAAACAACGCTGGGTTACGGGCGAAGGATTAGAATCTATCAAAGATGCGTTTCAGTATGTAAACTTAGACTATGAAGAAGCCTTGGACTATTTTATCGCCATCGGCTTCGGGATCGGCAATTGGACAATCCACTTGGAACGCGAACAAGCCTTCGCCAAGCAGAAACGCCCGATAGATGTACCGGACCTGTTCTACAAAGGTTCCATTCATTGGAGCGATAAATTTGTCAAAAACCGCTTGGGCGTGAGTGTCGGATTTGATTTCAACTGGTTTAACAAGCGCTATGATTGCGAAGTCAACGAAGATGGCGACCCAGAACTTGTAGAACTCAAGCATTACCTCGCCCTCAATTTTGAGGCACGCATGCGTATTCTCACATTTTCCCTCTACACACGCATCGATAACTTGAATCACAGTATGTACGAACCCGCTGCAGGCTACAAACCGGAAGGAGTGCGGTTTCTCTACGGAATTACATGGCAGTTTGACAATTAATTCTTTAGAACTTTACTTTGTACATCACCGGCCAGTTTTTGCCTGTAATCCAGAAAAATTTGCCATCGAAGGCTATGCCATTCAGTACTTCCGCAGCGGGATTTTTAGCCCGGACTTTTTTTGCAATGCTTGAAAAATCCATCCAATTCAACACTTTGCCGGAACCGATATCGATTACGGCAATGGAATCTGAACGCCACACGTTAGCATAGACTCTATTGCCCACAATTTCAAGCTCATTTAAATTTTTTACCGGATTTTTCCCATCCAGAACAGGAAGCGTTTTGAATACGTGCTTATCGCCCGGTGAAAGGAAGAACAAATTAGAAGATCCATCGGAAAGCACCAAGGAACCGTTCCAAATCGAAAGCCCCCAGCCTTCGCCCGGAATATCAAAAGAAGCCTTGCATGCTAAAGTCCGTGCATCGTACACGAAGGCGATGCCTTCGCGCCAAGTAAGCCAAAAAATGTCATCGCCAATTTTGATGGAGCCTTCCCCGAAATAGCGGGAATCGAGCTTTACGGAATCCTTTGCAGGATTGCTGGGAGAAATATAACGGAAGAGCCCGGAGTTCCCGTACTCCCCCGTCGTCTCATACAAGGTCTTCCCGTCAAAGAAAAGCCCCTGAGTATAATGCGCTGTGGAATGCGGCACAGAATCGAGTACCGTAAAAGATGCAAGGGCTGCGGCAAAAACAACAGAGGCCATCATCTAATTACTTTTCTATCCAGATATCCGGCCAGCGATCATTCGCTGTGTGGAAAGTGACCCGCGCTGCCGTCTTTACCGGTTCACCGATCTTCCAGACATAAAGTTCATAATCATAGATATCGTGGTCATGGCCTTTGTCCGTCGCACCCCAGACGAGCCATTTTCCATCCTGCGAAACACGCGGAAAATATTCGTGGGAGCGGCGACCCGGAAGATCCATCAGTTTAGCAGCTTTGGGAATGCCGAAGAATCCGATCTTTTCCTGCTGTTCTCCATTCTTGAGAGTAAACCAGAGAATTTCGCTGGGAGCAGCGGTTCCCCCGTTTCCTGTCGGGTTTACGCGGTATGCACGGCTTCCATCGGCAAAAAAATCAATCTGGCAGCCATCACCGGATTTGTTCCACTTCTTTTGCGCTAGATCCCAGATACCCGTTTCCCGCATAGAACCGCGGAGAGTAATTGCCAAATACTTGCCGTCTGCGGAAAGATTCGGTTCTTGAAGAATAACGTCCTTGTCCTTAAAGGCTACTGCGCCGTCCAAAAGCAATTTTTCTGTACCACTTTCAAGTTCCTTTTCAAAGACTTTCGCTCCACGGGAAAACACAATGGACTTCCCATCCGGGCGGAATGTGCCCCAGGTGGCATTGTCTGCGACCTTCTTTTCATTCTGTCCATCAATACCGACGGTCCATAGATCCCATTTTTCCGGGTAGTTTGCGTCATTTTCCGGAGTCCAGCCGCCCTTGGAGCGCGTAAAGATGACTGTTTGTCCATCGGGAGAAAAACGCGGGAACCAGTCCACCGTCTGCGAATTGGTGAGGGCCTTGGCATCCGTACCGTCGGCATTCATCACCCACAAATCGTGCGTGGAATGGACTCGTGAAGTGGACCACACAATTTTTCCCTTTATTTTTCCCTTCAAGGCGGAAAGAGCTGCCGCCTCCTCAGAAGACGGCGAAACGGGAACGCCAGTAGGCGCTTCATCGGCAAAGAGTGGAATGGATAAAGCGGTCAAAGCAAAAACGACAGAAATAACATGCATAGAATATTCCCTATTTCAACAAAATACAAAATTTATTTGGAAACATTTTCCAAAGAAT
>JALNVO010000082.1 GCA_023231365.1 Fibrobacteraceae bacterium
CGTAGAGTTCGCCATTTACAAAATTGCCCCAGCGCCCCCAGCTGTAGCCTAGCGGTACCGCTAGAAAGCCCAAATTGAGAGTTTCCCATACAGGAAGCTTATTCTTGCGCATTCCGATAATGCCAAAAAGAATTGCACCGATAAGACCTCCATGATAGGACATTCCCGAAATACCGACAAAGTAAAAACCCTGGAGCGGATCATAGCGGAAGGGCAGAATAATTTCCAGCGGGTTTGCAAGATAATGTGTTGGATTGTAAAAGAGTACATAACCAAGGCGCGCACCGATGAGGATACCAGCAATGACCCAAGTAACGAAGCTATCCATTTGCTCCTTGGCGATGCCGACTTTTTCCTTGAGATTGGTCTTCCAAATTACCGCGTAACACGTGGCAAAAGCAAAGAGGTACATAAGGCCGTACCAACGAACAGGGAAACTTCCAATTTGTATGGCCGTGCCATCGAAGTAAGTAGGAATCAAGTTCCACCAAGAAAAATTCAACATCATTTGTCATTCCCTTTAATAGACAAGTTTTCTCTAGCCCAATAATTAATTAAAATAGCAGCAACAAGTGAGGCCGCTTGTGAACGAATCTCTCCGTGAGCCTGCATAACGACTATCACGATCGCCTTGGAGGGGTCGATTTTGCCCTGGGCAAAGCCCATAAACCAATCGTAGCGACCTTTGGGATTATCTCCATCAAGCGACCCTGTTTTTCCTCCAATATCGAGATCGTCTAGAAATCTTCGGGAAATGTTCCGCGTTGACATTATATGCCGACGAGATGTTCCCTTAATAGCTGTAGTAAGCATCGCTTCGCGGACACCCAAATAGGTGCTGTTAGAAAACTTTGAATCAGGGAGGTCTATCCTTTCTGTGGGAGCGTACCCGTAAGCGCCGTTCTTTTCAAAAGGAATTTCGAGGGGTTTCTTTTCGACTATTGAGCGGACAATGGCTGCGGCCTGGAGTGGCGATAAAGTCGTGCTTTTTGTGAATCCGCTCGCCACTTCGGCAAGTCCGTACCCGGTATCCGGAGGTTCGTAGGAGCTCCGGTCCGGAATACCGTCCGGGAAGTCTCGATTGAATCCGAATTTATAGGCCGCATTTTTAAGACGCTTAACTCCGAGGTTCATACCGATGATAGCCATTGGAGGGTTATAGGATTTGCCATAAGCCATGTGAAGCGGAATTGTTTCACCGTGATAGTTCTGCGGTACGCGGATTTGATTCTTATAAAGTGTGTGTGCTCCGCCGATAAGGGGTATTTCGGAATCAACAGAATAGCGGTTGGATTCAAATGCCGCGGCAATCGTCACGGTTTTTGCAAGCGATGCCGCAGGAAACGTTGCTTGGGAAAGATAATCTGGAGAATTTTGTACAGCGCTGTCCCGGCGCTCTCCCCAAGCGAGAATTTCATTTGTCTTGGCATCGACAGCAAGGAACAACGCATTGTCCGGGTGGTATCTGCGGAGCATATTGTCCATCAAATGCGCAAGCCCGGTATCCTTTTGCGCGTAAACATGAGCAAGGTCGATCTTTTCTTGTTGCAGAATGAGATTTTCTTCGTATTCTCGCTGGGGAAGAGAGTCTTCAATATCTTCTTTGGCAGAAGGGATGGCCTTGGAATCGCCATTGCCGAAAGCACAACGAGAACATTGCACTATGAGTAGTAGCGCCAAAATAATTAAAAGGGTCCTATTGAAAAGACGCCATTTACGAGGAAGCGGTTTAGGGATCATCCCTTTTTATTTGGAGCCAGGTGAAAAATTGTTTTTTTATAGTATTCCAATTCGGCGATACTTTCGCGAATGTCGTCCAACGCTTGATGGCGTTCCTGCTTTTCAAATTCAGGCAGATTCGGGAACCAGCGGAAGGCTAGCTCCTTTACGCTTGTCACGTCAATACTCCGGTAGCAAAGCCAATTGGAAATTTTGGGCATATACTTATAAAGGAAACGGCGGTCCTGCGTTATTGAATTGCCGCACAATAAATTTTTGCGTTCGAATGTGTACTTCTTGATAAACTCAAGAGTGAGGGCCTCCGCATCCGCGCAGGAGTATGCCGAATGGCGAACCCGGTCTACCAGTCCGCTTTGTGTGTGATGCCGCGTATTCCAGTCGTCCATACTATTCAAGATGTTGCCGTTCTGATGAACCGCGAGTACCGGTCCTTCTTCCATAATTTCCAAATTCGGCCCGGTGACGATCGTCGCTATTTCAAGAATGACATCGCGCTCCGGTTCGAGGCCGGACATCTCAAGATCTATCCAAACAAGGTTAGGTGCAGTTTTGTTTTGAATCATAGTGTTCGTTTGAATTTATAAATTTGGCGCAGCTGAGTTCCAGCTGGCCGTTCCCAAAAACCGTTTTTGAACAACGTTTTAAGAACCCGAACCGATTTTTAGAAACGGCCTTCTTTAACATAAGGATACTAGTTATGGAAGAAGTTGTCATCACAGGTATGGGTTGCGTCAGTTCTCTCGGTAATTCCCCTGATGAACTCTGGTCAAACCTTCTCGCCGGCAAATCTGGCGTATCAAACATCATCCGCTTTGATACAGAAGCATATGCCGTTCACTTTGCTTCCGAGATTAAAATATTCGATGCCTCCCCGTATTATAACGAACGCGATGCTAAACGCTATTCCCGTTGCATCCAGTACGGGGTACACGCAGCAGAAACAGCTTTAAAAAATGCCGGCATTAGCGATCCAAAGTCTGTGGATGTAACCCGCGCAGGAGTAATGATCACGTCAGGCATTGGCGGAATGGACACTTATTATGAGACTTCTGTTGCGCTTGGTACTCGTGGCCCGCGCCGCGTTTCTCCATTCTTTATTCCAATGTCCATCGTGAATATGGTCCCGGGAGAAGTAGCAATCCGGTTAGGTTGGATGGGACCGAACTGGGCTCCGGTATCTGCTTGTGCTTCTTCTAACCACTCCATTATCTCTGCTATGGACCAGATCCGCTTGGGCAGAGCAGACATCATGCTCGCAGGCGGTGCGGAAGAAGCCGTTTGCCCGGTAGGACTTTCCGGCTTTGCTTCTATGAAGGCTCTTTCTCTCCGCAATGATGCTCCGGAAAAAGCTTCCCGTCCATTCGATGCGGACCGCGATGGTTTTGTTCTCGGCGAAGGTGCTGGAGTGCTCGTACTCGAAAGCCTTTCTCACGCGCAAAAGCGCGGTGCAAAAATTCTTGCCCGCGTGGCCGGTGCTGGCGTTTCTGCAGATGCTTACCACATTTCCGCTCCCCGCGAAGACGGCCTCGGCGTAGATCTCGCTATCCAAATGGCTGTCAAAAGCGCCGGCATTGATATTCAGGACATCGATTACGTGAACACACATGGAACTTCCACGTCGCGCGGCGACCTTGCTGAATGCAAGGCCCTCTACAAGGCATTCGGCGGCAAGACGGACAAAGTAAAGATCAATTCAACTAAATCAATGACGGGTCACATGCTCGGCTCCGCTTCTGCCGTGGAAGCAATCGTTACGATTGAATCCATCCTCCATTCCAAGATTCACGCGACGATCAACGTAGAGAACAAGGATCCAGAAATCCATTTTGATGTCTGCGACAAGGGTCCTGTGAACCAAAATATCCGCTATGCGATGTCCAACAGCTTCGGCTTTGGCGGTCATAACAGCGTCGTTATTTTGGCAAAGGACTAACATTTGTCCAAATACATCAAGTCCTGCGGCATTCTGCTGTTCTTGGCGACATTTCTCTTTGCGGAAGGCGCCCAGAATGGGGCTGTGCCAGGGCCCGAAAATCAGAAGGCGTCGTACGATTCATCATCGTCGGCGCCTTCTTTTCGCGATATAAATTTGGACTACCGGAGCGAAGATCCCTTTGCGGATACAGCTCAACATTTTTCGCCGCTGCGCTTTACAGGCGTTGCTTCTTTGACGGCAGGAGCTTTTGGTGCGGCATACATATTGGTTTTTGAAAAAGGATGGTGGGACAACGAAAGCTCTCATTTCCACTTTGAAAACGATTTTGAATATGCAAAGAATCTGGATAAAGCAGGGCACTTCTTTGCCGGCGTTCTTTTCTCCGAAGGATTCTACCAAGGCTATTACTGGGCCGGACTTTCGGAACTCCAATCTTATATATTTGCCGGAATTTCGGCTTCGCTCACCCACGTGGCGATAGATGTAAAAGACGGCTTTGCTCCTGAATGGGGGTTTAGCATTTTTGATGTTCTTTCGGGAAGCACCGGCGGTTGGTATCCGATGGCCAAGCGCTACATTCCCGCATTCAATTATTTTGATGTCAAGTGGAGCTATTGGATCAATAGCCGAGCCTATTACCGCCAGAGCGATACAGGCGTATTTACAGATGATTATTGCAACGAAACGTTCTGGCTCTCGCTGAAAATACACCGGATGCTTCCACGCAGAGCCCGTCCATATTGGCCGGAATGGCTAGCCCTTGCAGGCGGTTGGAGCATTGACGAAGGCGTGTTCGAGGGCAAAAAGGGCAAGTACGAATTCTACATAGCGCTAGACTATGATATGGAAGGCATCTTTAAACCCAAAGAACGCTGGGCCCGCAACTTGGTGCGGTTCGCAAACTATTTCAAGCTCCCGGCTCCGACGATTCAAGTCTACCCCGAGACAAAATTCTTCCTGCTGTACCCGATTAAGTTCTAAGGTTAACACGAAGAATTCACTGACATTAAATTTTTCAAAAAATTTGCCGGTTTAAGATGCATCACACTAGTGAACCCGCAAAGTTCTAGTTGTGCTACACTTGCGACAAGTCGCTTCAAGCCCAAGAACACCGACAACTTCTAGACCTTTTCATTTTAAGAAACATCGTTATGTATTATGGCGATATATAACGATAACAGAAAGATGCTCATTTCTATCATCTCCCCACAAAAAACGAAAAATTCATGCTATACAAAGAAATACACTGAAAAAAAAGCGCTGACTAGTGGGATGTAATCGGATGTTTCAAGGAACCCTGTCGCCGTCTTCGCACCGCGTTTCTTGAAAAACAAAATTTTATCTACAAGCGGAAGCTCCCATTCCTACATCGTTAGGCGACTCGGGAATCGCAGAAATCCAATTTTTCGCTAGGTCTTACTGAGATTTTCTTTCCCAAACCAAGTCAGCCAATACCTATCTTAAACAAAAAAAACAGAAATCAATCTTTTGGCCGGTTATAAAAGCGCCCGCTCAATTGGCCCGTCTTGATGACGTTCAAAAATACGTTGGGGTCCGCTTTTCGTATAGCGCGCACTACGGAGTATTCCTCTGCCGCAGAAATTACAGAATAGAGCATCTTCCGTTCCTTGCCTTGATAGCAGCCCGTGCCGTGAAAAAGCGTTGCATCATGATTTGTAACTTGGTGAATTTTCTTATAGACATCGTCCGGTTTATCCGTAATAATCAGGAGCGTCGCCTTCTGATACTTTTTATAAAGGACAGTCATCGTCTGCGTGGAAGTAAATTGGAAAATAATCGAATACAGGGATTTGTCCCAACCGAAGAGAAGGCCTGCAGAAACAAGGACAGCAGCGTTAAACGCGAGAATATAATTCCAAGCATCCGCTCCGCTCCTCTCTGCAATAAAGATGGCGATAAAATCCGTTCCCCCGCTCGTGGCCCCGGCATGTAAACAAAGGCAAATAGCGGTTGCGCACAAAAGGCCACCAAAAATAGCGGAAAGTAGCATATCGTCTGTGATGTGAAATGTTGGGAGCACATCCGTGAACACACCGGAAAGCAAGATCATTACACAGGAAAGGAGCGTGTATCTTTTGCCGATAAAGAAAAAGCTTGCAAAAGCCGGGATTCCATTCAAAATGACAAGCATCAGGGAAAATGGAATGCAAATGTTCCAAGAACGCTGAACAACCTCCTGTAAAAGGAGCGCAAGTCCGGTAAAACCACCGGGAAAGAGTTTAGCAGACTTTGCGAACGCATTCAAATCAAGAGCCATTAAAAATGCAGCGACTATGATCATCAGTACGCGGACCGCGAGAAATTGAGTCAGAGGACGCTTTGTAAAAGTCGGAATATTATGCGACATACCGTGTATATAGCAAATTTTTTCTAATCCCACATACAAAATAGATCTGCTTATTTAATGCAGCACTCTTCTGTGTTGGGGATTAGATTGCCCCACAATCAAAATTCGTGTTTCATACCGATGGCCTATTTTTAGACGTAAAAGTGCAAATTCTTTTATTTTCAAGTTTTTCACTTTTTCATAAAAATGAGCCTTTAAACATCGCTGCGGTCCAAAATAAAATTTCAAAATTTAGGATGTGAGAAAGCTTGTTTTTGAGCAAGACAAAAATTTCCGGATCAAACCGGGTTCAGGGCAGCATCAGCCCCTTTCGCGATCCCTTCCACCATACTGTTTCCCCACCAATAACCCATCCGTCCACAGAAATCGAGTGCTATTGTCTCGTTTGGGGATATTTTGAAGAGATGGAATAACCGTAAATTATTTCGGACAGTATAATACAGGGAGAGGGGCATTTTGAATTTGAACCAAACTATGGAAAATTTAAGCTGATTTTGACGTTTCATTCACGGAAACCAGTTCTTTTGGACAGTAGTGTTTAAACATTTACCTCTCAAATGCAATCGGAGATATATCCGGGAATCGAAGCATTGAAAAATTCTCATTCATCCAGAAGGCTAAGAATGCTCGAAGATTTGCAAAAAATCTATAGGGCACAACATCGGAAAATGAATTTATACTTAGAAATGGCTGCTAAAGTCCAGGGTAAAACCGGCAAAAGATTTTAAGACAGCCTATAATTTATTACAAGCATTTATTTGATGACCGGAACGTTTAATTTTCCTTCAACAAACCCTGCATGAACTAATACACTTTCATTTCTCGAAGAAAGTACCTCATTATTTCTCGGCATTGTACCGCATCTAACTGAAGGATAAAAAATTGATTTTTCAGGCTTCAAATTGCAACAAAGAAAAGTGCTGTACTTTTTTTGAACCCAATTTGAAAATCAAAAAAATTGCACTGCTTTTATATGTAACCACTATTCACACAAATACAAGGTTGAATAAACCTTGCAAAATCGCCTTTTCAATAATATGAATAAACGAGCAATACGGCACCATTGAAAATCGGCGAATCTCAATTGTAAACAGCTGAATTAGCCTATTTTTTCTTCCGCGTCCTAGTTTTAATACCTTCAAGATCCATCAACTCTTGCAGGGTTATCTTTAGCGCATTGGCAATCTGAATGAGCGTAATGAGCCGCGGAGAGCGTCTATCGTTGATGGCCCTGTACACCGTTGTTTTGACGATTTTATTTTTTTTGCAAAATTGATCCACAGAGGTATAGCCTGCGGCATCGAGTTTGCGCTGGATGGATTTGGCAATATGATTTAGAATGATTTGTGGATTTTGCATATTATAAATCTAAATGATTTACCTTTAAAAATCTGTGTTCTAGATTACAGATTAAAATATGCCAAAGTGGATCTTTGCAAAAAGATTCAGCTCGCTCATGCCTTTTCGAACAAATTACAGACGCCCCGATGTTCTAAATTACATTATCCCTTTTTGGATTACTCTATCTAGGATGTCCATAAAATTTACTTTATTGGAATAAATAGCATACAAATTGAATACAGCACAGACAAGTTTGCTGCCTATATCGTCGAAATGCAGCTAGAGACGATGAAATCGTGAGAACAGAAAATTTTGCACTTTATCGCTTAGTAATTATGGCTCCGCATCAATTTTTAATCACATTACAAATTAACCTCAATTTTTCCTCTCAAAATTCAGCCTTTCCCGAGATTCCCAGCCGTTTGAGCGAAACTCCGGACCGCTTGCAGATGCGGAAATCAGCGAAAAGTATTCCTGAAAACCATTCGCAAAAAAACATCTCCGTCTGTTCTCGCAAAATAAGCGGCGACGTTTCCGAAAGCCCTTCATTTACAGTCAAAAGAACTTGCGAATAGTTTTTTTTACCCAAATTTGCCTTCACACCCCATTCGAAAACGGGAAGTTTCTCCAAGTTCCATTTGATTTCGGTAAACAGGCTCTCCGATTCGAACAAGCGAATTCCAGAAGCGAGAGCGAAAGAGAGCAATAAAGAATCGCCCAAAGTACGCGCCGAGACCTCTGCCCCCAAAGCAGAACGTCTGCATTTCTTTTTTGCAGATAAAGAAAAATCAGAATGAATTATTCCCGAATCTTTAGGAACAGTTGTGCGCTCTGCAAGCACAATCATCCATGGTTTTAGGGGTACATTAGCCCATTGACTCCACCACCATTTGTTCTTGTTCACAGAACGCGGCAAACGAAAAAAGCCCGGAAGCGAATCATTTCCGTGAAAATACCCCTTAAAACGGTAGCTAATCCCCAGCATGTCTTTTTTATTGTTAACAAAAGAGGCAAAAAGGAGAGGCGTTCTCCAACCCCGGTTATAAGCAACGGTCAGATCCGAGCCTGCAAACCTAGTGCATAAAAATAAAGAATATTCCCTTTCTAAAGAACCCAAAGCAAATGCAGATATCCGCAAAGCTTTTATGTCCCCGAAACCAGCCCGCACACCAATAGCCGAATCCGCAGTGAATAGAGCCCCCGCTTCCCAAAGTTTACTTTCTGATCCTCCTGCATAGCCCAGCACGGGTATAATCGGCAAAAGAGAACCGGCATCGCCTTTTGAAAGATTGCCCAGTACTGCAAACTCTCTTTTCCCCTTGTACTGTATCCGCCATTTCTCAGGTTTTGCATTCATCGCAGGTTCACCTGCGAATACAGCATTCCCAGAAAATTGCATCAAAGAAGCCTTAGTGAGGAACCGCCTCCTCCTAATATGCCCAAGCGAATCAAAAGACGCGGAATAGGTAAACCTGCCATGCACTTTTGACTTCGAAAGAAGACTCGCAACCGTTTCTGGACAAGGCTCTCCGCCATAAGATTCCCACAGAGCACAAGCATCTTCGTCTTCACCATCCTGAATCAAGGCAAGTAAATCCTCCAATTCATCGTATGTGATCAGCCCGTCGTCCCATGCCCAAAAAGCCCGTTCCTCATTCAGGAAGGATTCCGAAAAAGCGACAGTAAAAGCCAAAAGGAAGAAAAATATCATTCTACACATAAAGACGTCTTTCCTATAAAGACGCTTCAAAACCCAAACTGGAGAAGAAAAGATCTTTTTTTCCTAATTTTGTTGCATGCCGCAATTTTTTACCAAGCGTCTGACAAGCCATAATTTTCCCCTCTTCCGCGGAAAGCGGGTCACGCCGTCCCCCGAAGGTCTTAAAACACTCCTCGCCTATTATGGGGTCGATCTTCAGCAAGAAACGCTGGAAAAGCTCTGGGCCTACCATTCGTTACTTCGCGAAAACAACGGAGACCAGGATTTAACACGATTAAACGCTTTTGAGACGATTGTCGAAAGACACTACGCCGACTGCATCCTCATCAATGCATACGTCCCGAAGTGGCCCCTGCGTATGGTGGACATCGGAAGCGGAGCAGGATTCCCCGGAATTCCTCTCAAGCTGGTAAATCCGCAAATTAAACTCACGCTTTGCGAGCCACGCCCAAACCGTATCGAGTTTTTGAATATGGTCATTGAAAAGCTCGACCTCAAGGGTATTGAAGTCTTCGGGCACAAGGTCACAAGCCGGAGCCTAACGTTCCCCGTAACGGGAGCCATTAGCCGCGCATTCGAAATCATGGAAAAAACGCTTCCCCGATTAGAAAAGGCTCTTATCCCCGGTGGACGCGTTTACTTTATGAAGGGTCCTGCAGTTAAAGAAGAACTCGCTACGCTTCACCCGGAAGATTTCGGCTACACTCTTATTGAAAAACATTTTTACCGCATCCCCAAAAGCACGCAAGACCGTGCGCTCATCGTGCTAGAACGAAATAAAGGGATCCTCTAGAAATTATTTGCAATGCACAAAAGTTGTTCGTTTCAATAACGGTCATGCAAGTATCTTTCTAAAAAAGGTTTAAGCCCCCAGTAAAAACGATTTCATCGCGACTCTCGGTTTAGATGATTTTAACCATTTTTAATTTCTACCCACATCAAAAAAATTTCTCTATCAAAGTTCACACGCACCAAAAAGCACGTGAGCCCCGCCCAAGTGTTCGTGTTCCCCATTCTTCTTGTAATGTCTTTTCGCAGGGATCACTCTCACTAAGCGCTGAAGTGCAAGAACCACTCATTCTCTCTTGATTTCACTGGAAATTTTTTCGCAATACAATGAAAGGGACCTTAATTAAAGGTGCCTCTAAAAATTGCTTTAGTGAAATGAACAGCTTGCAAATCGAGCGCAGCAAAGGCAAGCTTGCTTGTCTTTATTGCCGAGATGCAGCAGCGGACGATGAAATCGTCCAAATTGAGAGTCGCACTTAAGCTTGCTTAAGTATGACCGAAATGCAGGCGATGACGCAAAGCGTCAATACCATGCAAGGTGAGTGTCGCACAACCGAGCTTGCTTGGTTGTATGACCGAACCGCAGGGGTAACGCGAAGCGTACATACTCTCTGTATTGATGCC
>JALNVO010000083.1 GCA_023231365.1 Fibrobacteraceae bacterium
ACCAGATGATGTGATACTTGCATTCGTAGACTGTATGACTCAATTTTTTTAATGATGAGGGCATTTGCATCTCCTTGTTGGACATTTGCCTGTCCAAGGAATCTATGCCCTCATCACCATTTCCGTTTTACTATACTCCAAGCATAGCTATAGAATACCGAACCCCCGTGCTTTTCGCGGGGGTTTATTTTGACTAAAAATCAGGCATCATTAGTTTTTAAAAAATAAGGCCTTCTATTTTTTGTTTTCTTCATTCTCAAATTATAAACACCTTATCAAAGGCTTTCTATCCTTTTTATAGTATTTATTCTTTTTCATCTTCTATTAATATTCTAAATTGTTTCACGTGAAACATTTTTCTGACCCTGGACAAGAGAATCTTCTACTTGATTTTTTGTCTTCATATCAAACTTTTCTTCCAGAGAATGCTTTGGAAAAAATTTTTGACTATACCGAAACAGTTATCAAAGAAAACGAACTAACGAATCTCATTTCCCGGAATGACATCCCAAAATTTTTAACGCGGCATATTGCAGATTCTTTAATGCCTTTCATCATGCTCAAAAAACAGAACATTTTAAAAGATGGAATGGTTTGGGCAGATATGGGTTCTGGAGGAGGATGCCCTATATTTCCTCTAGCAATAGTTTGCCCTGCAATTAAATTTTTTGCTTCAGAACCACGTTCAAAACGAGTCCATTTTTTGCAAAGTACAAAAACAGCACTTCATCTCGACAATTTAACTGTTATCGGAAAACGATTTGAAACTTCGCAAATTTCAAGATGCGATATAATTTCTTGCCGAGCTCTTTCTCGTTTCGAAGAAGATTTTAAACGGGCACTTCCTGCACTAAAACATCCTGGATTTTTCATTACTTTTAAAAGTAAGGCTATCGCACAAGAACTTCAAAACATTCCTGATATTCAATTGATAGATTACAATCTTCCTCTGGAACCGCAACAATACTCCTTAGTAATTAAAGGAATCTATGGGTAAAATAATCGCTATATGTAATCAGAAAGGTGGCGTTGGAAAAACAACTACAGCTATCAACCTTGCCGCTAATTTTGCCGCTTTAGAAAAAAAAACTCTCTTGATTGATATGGATCCGCAAGGAAATGCGTCTCAAGGCGTCGGTTATATTGAGACACAAGAAGAAGATATACATGAGGTTTTAAATTTGGCTGAAAATCCAGAAGCCCTCAATTATGAATCTTTGAAAAAATTCATCAAGACGACTGAACTTAAATATTTGAGTATTATTACTGCCGGTCCGGATTTGGCTGTCCTTGAAATGGAACTCGTCAACGCTATGAGCAGGGAACACCGCTTGGACCGTGTAACAAAAATTTTGAAACAAGAATATGAATTCATCATTATTGATGCTCCCCCTAGCTTAAATCTCTTGACACTAAATACTTTGACTGCGGCGGATAGCGTACTTATTCCAGTTCAATGCGAGTATTATGCTCTTCAAGGTTTAGCAGAACTTTTCAATACAATCCGACTTGTCCAAAAAAATTTGAATAGCAATTTAAATATTGAAGGTGCGCTTCTCACTATGTACGATGCTCGATTGAGCCTTTCTCGCCAAGTTGCAGACGAAGTGAGAAATTGTATATCGGAACGCGTATTCAAAGTGATGATTCCAAGAAACGTAAAATTAAGCGAAGCCCCTTCACATGGAAAACCTGTCATCCTTTATGATGTTCAAAGTTCAGGATCTCAGGCTTATATGAAACTCGCTGAAGAAATTATTAATGGGGTAAAATGATATGGGTAAAAAATCAATTGCTCTAGGCCGTGGTTTGAGCAATATAATGCAAGATCATAGTGTTACTATTGAACAAGTAATCGAAAAAGGCGAAGATGGAAAAGGGCTCCACCTTGAAAAAATAGACCTGAATCTGATAGATCCCAATCCTTTTCAACCTCGGAAAGAATTCAACGAAGAAGAACTGAATGAACTTGCTCTCACCTTGAAAACTCAAGGATTGATTCAGCCGATTACCGTTAGAAAATTCAACGGACGCTACCAGATCGTCAGCGGCGAACGTCGCACAAGAGCAGCAAGAATTGCAGGCTTCCAAACTATCAACGCTTATGTACACGAGCTACTTTCCGACCGAAATATGGCGGAATGGTCCCTGATCGAAAACATTCAACGCGTAGATCTGAATCCGATTGAAATTGCAAGATCTTATGAACAACTCATTGAAAATCACGGGTATACTCACGAAGATCTAGCTAAAAATGTAGGCAAATCGAGAGCGGCAATAACAAATTCTATCCGACTTTTAAAACTTCCAGAAAATGTCCAGCTTTGGATTCAAGAAGGAAAGCTTTCACAAAGCGCTGCACGCTCTCTTTTGAGTCCGGAAATCACAGACCCGGAACAAATCGCGAAAAACATTATTGAAAAAGGAATGAATGTCCGCGAAGTTGAAAACATTTCAAAGCAGAAAAAAGAAAATAAAAAAGCAGAAACGGCTCCAATCCCAGTCGATCCGAATATTTTAGCATTTAACAAAAAATTAGAGGAATTCTTTGGAACAAGAGTTCAAATTCAATCCTCAAAAGCCGACAATTCTCAAGGAAAAATATTAATTGATTTTTATTCCTTTGAAGATTTAACAAGAATTCAAGAAAAAATAGAAGGATCTGTGTGAATAATAAATACGATACTATCCAGATAATCCCAGCAAATTCAGGTAAAACGCGGATATTTAAAATTCACGCTGCCGCTTGGAAATTTTTCTTCTGGATTCTTATTATTATTCTTATTCTTTCTATCGTATTCATTTATAAACTTTCCGAAATAAATGCTTTGATAGTAACTGCAAAACAAATCAAGGCTCAAAATGAAATGCTCGTCAAAAAACAAAAAGAATACGAGGCTTATTTTTCACAATTAGATTCTATCTATGTGATGGAGAGACAAATAAAGAATATACTAGGAACATATTACGAAACAGACTCTGAAAAATTATCTGCAATAATGGAAAAAAACAGATTCAATTATACACCTCCATCTAAAAACAGATTTGATGCAGAAGGAATGAACGGAGTCCAAGCGGATCCACAAGAAAAAAAAGAAAGAGAAAAAATTCCTAACATAATTCCGACAGTCGGAATTATAAGCAAACAGTATTCAGAAGAGCAAAAACATTTTGGAATAGATATTTCAGCAAAAGAAGGTGAGCCTGTATTTGCTGCTGCAGACGGAATCGTAGAAAGTGTAAAAAATATAGATGACCTTGGATTAAATATCAGAATCAATCATAATAATGGTTATGTTTCCAGTTATTCTCATTTACAAAAATCTTTTGTAAAGAAGAAAACAAAAGTTAAAAAGGGTGAAACGATAGGAACTGTTGGAGAAACTGGAAATGCAACAGGACCTCATTTGCATTACGAAATTTTGTTAGACAATAAAACAATCGATCCCGAACTTTTAATAGAGGAATAATATGGCAAAAATTAGCGATCAACAGTTTACTCAAATCAGCCGCTCGATGAATATAATAGGAGATTTTTCAGGGGAAAGCGATATCCGTATAGCAGGGAAAATAAAAGGCAATCTAGTTACAAGCGGCGATATTGTAATTGAAAATACAGGCTTTCTTGAAGGAACGATCAAAACAAGAAATGCGACAGTTGCAGGAAAAATAAATGGTGATATTGAATGCAATGAAAAATTGATTCTTGAAGCAAAGTCTTTATTTGTAGGCAATATAAAAACAAAACAACTAATTATTGAATGCGGCGCAAAATTCAAAGGAAACTGCGAAATGCCTGTTGATAATTCAGAAACCAAGAAACCTTAAAAGGTTTCTTTTTTTATTCACTCTGTTGTTTAAATTTTAAACATATAAATATAAAAGACATGGAATTGATGGTAGTGAATTGTGGAAAAATAAAGAAATTAAATTTATAAGTTGTTGATTTTTAAAAAGATATAAAAACTTTAAAATTGTTATTTATTTTTAGAATTTCTAATGTTATCCACTGAATTCAATATTGAAAAATTTTTGCTTTGCGGTTTTCAACAGCTCTTAAATTAACATGCACAAATCTATGTTTGATTTTTTGTTTTCAATGCTTTTTAATTAACATGTTGATAAATACATTTATATAAATTGCATTAAATTGATTTTTAATAAGTTAAAAAAGGGCTTTTTTATTTTATAAGTTTAGCTACATTTTCAATGCAATGGGAATGATGTCATCTTTTTTAAAGATAGGGCAGATTTCTGATACCCATATAAGAGGAAAATATGTCTTATCACAAGATGTAATGACTTTACAAAATTTTGTGAAGGTTATTAGAGATGTACAGAAAAAGGATTTGGATCTTGTTGTTTTTTCTGGCGATCTTGCAGAGAATAGGGCAGAAGAAGATTATGAAGTCTTTTTTAAATTAATAGAAGAATTAAAAAAGCCTTGGTGTTTCATTTCAGGCAATCATGATAATAATTTGCTAATTGAAAAAAAATCTCCTGTTCCCATACATCTTATTGATGGAAAGCTTTTTTATAAAAGAAAAATAAATAGTTGGCCTCTTTTCTTTTTAGATAGTTCTTCTGGAATAATTTCCAATGATCAGTTGGAATGGATGAAAATGGAAGCAGAAAAAGAAAAAGGTGAAGTAATTTTATTCGTCCATCATCCGCCTTGTTTGTGTGGTCATCGTTTTATGGATGCAAATCATGCTCTCCAAAATATTTCTGAAGTCGTAGATGCTTTGCATCAAATAAAAAATCTTAAGTCCATTTTTGTAGGTCATTACCATTCTGAGATGAAGGTTGATATGGGTTGCGGGCAGACTGTTTATGTTGCGCCTTCGACTCAAATGCAGCTGGATCCTAATTTTGAAGAGTTTAAAATTTCAAGTTTCAGGCCAGCTTGGAGAATGATTGAGTATAAGGATGGAGCTCTTTCAACAAAAGTCCATTTTTTATAGAGTTATTTTTTTTCCCCCTTGAATTTTGTTTTGGTTTTGTCTAAATTATGGGCACTTGGCGGTTTAGCTCAGTTGGTTAGAGCGTCGGAATCATAATCCGCAGGTCCGGGGTTCAACTCCCTGAACCGCTACGATTTTTTGGAAGGAGCTTAAATGATGAAAACAAAGCTTTTGCTGTTTACGTTGTTGTTGGCTTCTTCGCTTTGCTGTATGAGTTGTGATGATGGGGGTGATGATTTGACACCCCAACTCCCGAATGCAAATGGTTATCAAAAACAAGGCGCAATGCCTTTGTCTGTTCCTTCTTTTTCTGGTCCTGCTTCCACAATTATAGATGAAAAGAAAGCCCGCCAATATGCTGGTGCAAGCGCTGCACTAGTTCTTTTAGGCGAGCAGTGGTCTTCTAAAATTGAAGAAGCAAAGGGCCAGGATAAAGTTGTTATTCTTCAGAATTATGAAAAAGCAAGGGAACAAGTTTGCATCCGCGTCGGTTTAGCGGGCCTTGCCGAATACAATTGGATTACTTCTGCTGCAATGAAGGATTCAAGTAATGCCGATGTATTCTTAAAAGCAGGCATTAAGGTAACGTATTGATATTTTTTTTGAATAGGTAAATTTTAAAATAAAAAAACCAGATGTTTTTCATCTGGCTTTTAATTTGTACATATTTCTTATTATATTTTTTCAAGAGCCTGAGCAAGGTCTGCAATTAAATCTTCTGAATTTTCAATACCTACAGAGAAACGGATGAGGTCCGGGCGGATGCCGGCTTCTAAAAGCTGCTCATCGGAAAGCTGACGGTGCGTGTGGCTTGCCGGGTGAAGGACGCAGCTCCTGGCATCGGCTACATGAGTCACAATGGCTATAAGCTTGAGGGAATCCATGAATTTGATAGATTCTTCGCGCCCGCCCTTGATACCAAAACACATAACGCCACAGGGAAGTCCGCCATTGAATTGTTTTTTGGCAAGTTCGTAGTATTTGTCTGTTTCAAGGCCTGCATAGTTGACCCAAGCGACTTTAGGATGGCTCTTGAGGAACTTGGCAATTTTTAATGCATTTTCGCAGTGCCGTGGCATACGGAGGTGCAGCGTCTCAAGTCCGATGTTCAAAAGGAAAGAATTCATCGGAGCTTGGATGGAACCGAAATCTCTCATCAGTTGGGCTGTGGCCTTTCTAATGTAGGCTTCTTTGCCGAAAGCCTTGCTGTAGGCAAGTCCGTGGTAGGACGGATCGGGTTGTGTCAGCCCTGGGAATTTGTCTGCATATTTTTCCCAGTCGAAGTTCCCGCTATCGACAATAGCTCCGCCGACGGTCATTGCATGCCCGTCCATATATTTGGTTGTGGAATGTGTTACAATATCTGCACCGAATTCGAATGGACGGCAAAGAATTGGGGTCGCAAATGTATTGTCGATGATGAAAGGTACACCATGCTTGTGGGCGATCCCTGCAAATTTTTTAATATCCGTTACGCGGCAAGTAGGGTTTGCTATAGTTTCTCCAAAGAAAGCCTTTGTATTTTTGCGGAAAGCCTTTTCGATGGTTTCTTCGGAATCGTCTGGATCGATGAATGTCACTTCAATGCCGAGTTTTTTCATAGTAACGGCAAAGAGGTTATATGTGCCTCCGTAGATGGACGCTGAACTCACAAAATGATCACCGGCTTCACAGATGTTGAAGATTGCGTAGAAATTGGCAGCTTGCCCGGAAGAAGTGAGCATGCCAGCGACGCCGCCTTCAAGATCGGCAATTTTGGCAGCTACGGCATCGTTAGTCGGGTTCTGGAGGCGCGTGTAGAAATATCCATTTGCTTTCAAATCGAACAAGTCCGCCATCTGGGCGCTGGTGTCGTATTTGAAGGTCGTGCTTTGGTAGATGGGAAGAATACGCGGATCGCCGTTTTTTGGTGCCCAACCAGACTGGATGCATTTTGTTTCTGGATGAAATTCCATTAAAAACCTCATAAATTGATTTTTGCGTTAATTTAAATAAATGAATACAGCTGTGACAAGGTTTCATTTTGAAAGAAGACATAATAATGAGAATATTTTTTTCTAATTTTGGGGCTCATAATAAAATAATGGTGTAATCCTGTGAACGAAAAGGCTTATTTTCCAGCTATCGATGGGCTCAGGCTTTTGGCATCCCTCAATATTGTGATGCTGCATTTATCTTCGTCAGCCGCTTTGGGTTATATGGCTTCCTGGGCATGGATATTACCTGTAGTGAAGGCGCCTGCTTTTGCTGCGGGACTCTTCTTTATTTTGGCGGGTTTTCTTTTTGCTTCCAAGTTTAATGATCCGGACCGCCGGATGCCTGTAATTCCTTTTATGTTTGCTCGCATTGCCAAGCTTTATCGCTTGCATTTTGCAATGACAGTTTTGATGTTTGTTGTTTTAATTGTGAAGTTCGGCGGAATATCGCATTTATTTCATCCGATTCGCTCGCTTCTCTTGCATTTGACTTTGACGTGGTCTTTTGTGCCGAATCTGGGAATGGAACTTAATGAGCCTAGCTGGTCTTTGACTGGTTTTTTTATTTGTTATGCGGTAACTCCATTTTGCGCTAGCCATCTTGCGCGAATTGAAAATTCTCGCAAGCTTTGGATTTTGTGTGGTTTAGTATTTATTCCTGGGATTCTATGGGGACTACTTTTTTCGGCGACGAGTAATATAGGGGTTCTTCCTATTTTAGGAGATTTTTCAAATTTTGACGTCCGCTATCGGTTTTTCCATATTTGTCCATTCATCAGAGTTTTCGAATATCTTTTCGGCATGATTCTTTTCCGGCTTTATAAAGTGGGAGCTTTTGAAATTTTTAGAAAGAATTATGTGGCGGGTGCGGCTCAAATACTGTGCCTTGTTCTTTTATATGTAAGTATTTTTACTATGCAATCTTCGAATGTCGCCTGGAATTTTATTTGTCATCATAGTGTGGCGGTGGCTATTTATGGAGGTTTTGTGATAAGCCTCACTACTACTAAAGGTTGGCTGTCCAAAATTTTTTGCATTCCCATTGTCCGTATGATCGGTCGCGCTTCATTTTATCCTTATTTGATCCATCTTCCCTTCATTTCCATTGCTTGGGCAATTTGTAATTTAAATACGCCTCTTGCGACAGTCGGCTTTTTAATCTTTATCTATACGGTCAGTACATTATATCAAAAGCATAAGGATCATATGAGGATGCTCAAAAAAAAGGCCCATTCCCTTCCCGTTCCGACGGGGGTTTAAGGGACGTCTTAATCCTGGATCCCTGTTTTTTTCTAGTTTGCATCCGTAATTCAAAAGAAAAAGGATAAACTTTAGTATGAGTTTTATTGACACCCTGCTTCACAAGGTTTTTGGAACGCCTCACGAGCGCAAAGTAAAAAAGTTGCGCCCAATTATTGAGCAAATACACGAAGCGCGGAAGAAGCTCGAAAGTTTAGATGATAAAGATCTTGTCGCGAGGAGCGATGAATTCCGCGATGCTCTTAAAAATGGAAAAACTTTGGAAGATATCAAGGTGGAGGCTTTTGCTGTTTGTCAAGAAGCTTGCGATCGCCGTTTAGGTATTTTCAACATTTTCAATTCTAAGTATGAATTTGATTTTAATCGTCTGGGTACGGATCCCAAAATTACCTCTGCTATAGAAAATGCAAAGGCCGAACTTGCAGCAGGGAAGCCGGAGTGGGAAGTTTACCTTCCTTTCGAAGTTTATGCTAAGATGCGTGAACTCATACCGGATTCGGTGAAGCCTTTCCGTATGATGCCATTTGATGTGCAGCTCATTGGCGGCCTTGTTCTTCACGAAGGCGCAATTGCTGAAATGGCTACAGGTGAAGGTAAGACGCTTGCCGCTGTTTGTCCGGTTTATCTCAACGGTCTTTCGGGAAAGGGCGTGCATGTTGTGACGGTGAACGATTATCTCGCTGGCCGTGACGCGAAACAGATGGGCCTTGTTTATAAATTTTTGGGACTTTCTGTGGGCTTGATTATTCACGATTTGAATAGCGCCCAGCGCCGGGAAAGCTATGGCTCCGACGTGACTTATGGAACAAACAATGAATTCGGCTTTGATTATCTTCGCGACAATATGTCAGTGGATCCGAACGAACTTGTCCAGCGCGATCCGAATTTCTGCATTGTGGATGAAGTCGATTCTATTTTAATTGATGAAGCCCGTACTCCGCTTATTATCAGCGGCCCTGCTGAAGATGCAACGGATAAGTATGTAAAAGCTAGTGCTTTAGTGAAGCAGCTGGTTAAGGGCAAGGATTATACCGTCGATGAAAAGGATAAGCTCGTTCAGCTTACCGAACGCGGTGTGAATCACGTAGAATCCTTGATGCAGTTCACCAATCTTTATGGCGAACATGCGGAATGGGTGCATTTCATCAACCAGGCGCTCAAGGCTCATAATTTATTTGTGAAGGATGTGGATTATATCGTCCGCGAAGGCGAGATTATCATTGTCGATGAGAACACTGGCCGCCTTATGGAAGGCCGCCGCTATTCCGATGGTATCCACCAATCCATCGAAGCCAAGGAAGGCGTGGAGATCCGCCGCGAAAACCAGACGCTTGCGACCATCACGTTCCAGAACTATTTCCGCATGTATAATAAGCTTTCCGGTATGACTGGTACGGCAGAAACGGAAGCGACGGAATTCATCAAGATCTACAACATGAATACGTGGGTGATTCCTACGAACAAGCCCTGCATCCGCAAGGATTTGCAGGATATGGTGTACAAAACGGAAGATGGCAAGTGGAAGGCGATCGTCGCTGAAATCAAGCAGCGCCACGAGAAGGGGCAACCTTTGCTCGTCGGTACGGCTTCCATTGAAAAATCCGAAAAAATTCATTCGCTTTTGGAACGCGAAGGAATTGCTCACGAAGTTTTGAACGCCAAGAATCATGGACGCGAAGCGGAAATAATTCAGTTTGCAGGTTACAAGGACAAAGTAACGATTGCAACGAATATGGCTGGTCGTGGAACAGATATTGTTCTTGGGCCAGGTGTCGTAGAACTTGGTGGTTTACACGTCCTTGGCACGGAACGCCATGAAAGCCGCCGCATTGACAACCAGTTGCGCGGTCGCTCCGGTCGTCAAGGCGATCCGGGATCCAGTCAATATTTCCTTTCCCTTGATGATAACCTGATGCGCATTTTCGGTGGTCCGAGTGTGAAGGCTTTGATGAACCGCTTTGGCGTCGGAGATGATGAAGTTATCACTCATCCGATTGTTTCCAAGAGTATCCGCGGGGCACAGCGCCGCGTGGAAAGCCAGAGCTTTGATACCCGTAAGTATTTGCTTGATTACGATAATGTGATGAACGAGCAGCGCAAGGTCATCTATGGACTTCGCCGCCGCATTTTGAAGGGTGAAGACGTTCGCTCGGATATCATGAACCGAATCGAAGACGCTTGTGACATAAAGGTCTCTGATTACGTGTTCAAGGACCGCTTTAATGATGAATGGAATTGGGAAGGACTTGCCACGGAACTCCAGCGTTGCTTCGGTATTGAATATAAGTTGACAGAAGAGGAACG
>JALNVO010000084.1 GCA_023231365.1 Fibrobacteraceae bacterium
GTGTAACGCCGCAAGAACACGTAGATGAATACAACCTACGCTTTAAGAATTTATGGCAGAAGATGGGGATCGCCTACGATTATTTTATCCGCACAACAGACAAGGACCACAAAGAATACGTGGCCGAATGTCTGCAAAATCTCTTTGACAAGGGCGAGATTTACTCCAAAGAATACGCGGGCTGGTACTCCGTAGGCGAAGAACGCTTTTTCACCGAAGGCGAACTGGACGAAAACAAATGCGATCCAATCAGCCACCGCCCTGTGGAATGGCTCAAGGAAAAAAACTACTTCTTTAAAATGAGCGCTTATCAGCAACAGCTCATCGACTACATCAACGAACACCCGGATTGGATCGTTCCCGATTACCGTCGAAATGAAATCCTCGGCTTTTTAAAGCAGCCGTTGAACGATCTCTGCATCAGCCGCCCGAAAGCGAGACTTTCATGGGGAATTCCGCTTCCGTTCGACCCTGAATACGTAACCTACGTATGGTTCGATGCTCTTCTTAACTATGTAAGCGCAGTCCGCAACCGCAAATACAGCGACGGATCTCCGATCTGGCCCGCTACTTATCACTTGGTTGGCAAGGACATTCTCACAACACACAGCGTATATTGGCCGACAATGCTCTTTGCATTGAATATACCACTCCCCGAGCACATCCTCGCTCATGGCTGGTGGCTCACAGGCGGAACCAAGATGAGCAAATCCAGCGGCACAGGCGTAAATCCGATGGATTATATGGAAAAGTATGGCGTGGACGCTTTCCGCTACTTCCTCGCCCGCGAAATGGTCGTAGGCCAGGACGCCACATTCTCGCATGATGCATTTATCCGCCGTAACAACAGCGATTTGGCAAACGACTTAGGCAATGTGGTAAACCGCGTACACCGCCTGGTTCTCACCAATTTTGGTGGCAAACTTCCTCCAGCAAAGACCGCTTTTGGCGAAGAGGAAAATACGCTCAAGGCTATTGCAGACAAAGTTAACGAAACGGTCCCAAAATTTCTGAATGAGATAAAGCTTTCGCAGGCCGTAGAAGAAATTTTAGGACTCGTACGCGCCGTAAACCGCTACTTGGAACTCAAGGCTCCATGGAAGCTCGCAAAAGACGAATCCAAGAAAGACGAACTCGCTACAGTATTATTTGTAGCCTCTGAAGCTGTGCGCATCTCGCTCTCGTTCCTCTCCCCCATCATGCCATCCAAAAGCGCAGAAGGCCTCGCAATGATCGGCACAGACCTCAAGGGATTTCAAGACCTTGCCTGGGGCAAATTCAAAGGCGGAGAAACTTTTGGCGAAGGAAGGCCTCTATTCCCGCGCATTGACGAAGAAATTTCAAAAGAACCGGAACAGGCAAAGCCCAAGCAGAACAAGCCTCTACTTGCGAGCGATGTCCCTGCGGCAATGGACCTCCGCACCGCAATAATTACGGAAGTGGCAGATCACCCGGATGCAACAAGCTTGTATGTACTCAAGGTAGACGCAGGCGAAGGCCGCATCCGCACCGTTTGCTCAGGCCTCAAAGCGAGCTACGAGGCACAAGACCTCAAGAACCGTTCTATTCTTTTATTTGCAAACCTCAAGCCTTCGCCTCTCCGCGGAATTATGAGCGAAGGAATGCTGCTCGCTGGCGATGGCGAAAACGGGAAAGCAGTCCTCGTCGCCCCACCCCAAGACGCAAAGCCCGGCGACCGAGCATTATTTGATAATACGAAGCCATCCCAAGCGCGTGAACTCAAAATAAAGGACTTCGAAAAAATTACGCTCTCCGTAAAAGGCAACAACGTCTATTCGGAATCCCTAGCTCTTCAGGTGAACGGGAAACCGGTAACGTGCAGCGTCACCGACGGCGCCAAGGTTCACTAAGAAAGGAAACCGTAGCCCTTTATTGTAAAAGAGTTCTTCGAGGCGATACATGTATTCTCCGCAAAAATTTTCCGCATTGAGCGAAAAGGCAAAAGCCAAGCGCTTCGCGGAACTTTTGCGGATTATTATTTTGCAGCTCGGTTCGGACGTAGCACAAACTCGCGGCGAATACGAACATTACGCAGAATGGGCTAAATTTTCCAAAGAAAAACAGCTCAATGGAAAGAATCAAGCAGAACTCATCGACCTATACAAGAACTTCCGCACCGAAGCCGGGCTGGGCTTTGAACGGGATGTTTATTTGGAAAACGAACCCGGCGATTCGCCCGCACCCAAAGAGCACGCAATCCCCTATGCAGTCCTTGCGCACAACTTAAGAAGCGCCTTTAACGCCGGCTCCATTTTCCGCACCGCAGATTGTTTTGGGCTCGAAGCAGTGCACCTCTCAGGCTACACGCCCGATGTTTCTCACACAGCCCTCAAAAGTGCGGCTAGAGGCACAGAAAGCTGGATTCCGCACAAGCGCTGGAATTCGCCCTTTGATTGCATCCAAAATCATATTGAAAATGGATACACGATCATCGCGCTTGAAACCGGAGAAGGTTCCGTACCCATTACAAGCATGAAATGGCCCGAAAAAGGGCTCATCCTTTTGGGAAACGAAGAACTCGGCATTGCTCCCGAACTCCTCGCCGAATGCTCCTTAAAAGTGGAAATTCCAATGGCAGGACGCAAAGCGAGCATGAACGTAGCGGGAGCCTTCGCAATTATGGCTTATGCCATAAGAAATGGGCTATAAGCGTCAATTTAGATAGAACATCCCGCTTGGCAGCTCGAAAAAAGAAACCATAAAGGGGTAAAGAATAATGCGCGGATGCCAGATGGTTCCGAATCACTTCGTTCTTCGAAACCCCTACGGGGCTTGCCTGCGGCAAGCTCAAAAATTGCTCTCGTTCCCTTCGCTCACCGCAATTTTTGTCGAACTGACAATAAGTCACTTCTCTGCTTGACGTATCCCGATAAAAAAAGACCCCATAAAGGGGTCTTTTTTTATCGGGATAGCCAGATTCGAACTGACGACATTCTGCTCCCAAAGCAGACGCTCTACCAGACTGAGCTACATCCCGAGCAAGCCAAATATAGCAAAACAAACAAAATTGAGGAAGGCCTTTTTCAGCATTTTCTGCCTTTTTATGGTCACCTCAAAAGGGCCCTTATTTCTTACAATCGCTTCAGAACAGCCTGCGCATGGTGGTAGAAACCTTCCGTTTCTGCCATTTTCGCAATCGCCTTGCCATTTTTAAGGATTGCCTTGTGCGAATACTCAATGACGCTCATCCGCTTTACGAAGTCGTACACACCAAGCGGGCTAGAGAAACGGGCCGTTCCATTCGTAGGAAGTACGTGATCCGGACCAGCGAAATAATCGCCTACGGGTTCGCTCGACCACGGACCGATAAACACAGCGCCGGCATTTACGATATCCTTCGCAAGTTCCCTCGCTTCGCGGGTCATTACTTCCAAGTGCTCCGGAGCGATATGGTTTGCAATAGCAACTCCATCGAACCAGTTATCGACAACTAAAATGCGGCCATAGTGTTCTAGGACCTTCTCCAACAATTCGCGCTTGGGCGAATTCTCGACCTGGATATCGACGCATTCAGAGATGAGCTTTGCCGTTTGCATGTCATCGGTGATGCAAATGGAGGCTTCAAAACCCGAGCCGTGTTCCGCCTGAGACATCAAGTCCGCAGCAACGAAGTCGGGATCGGCAGAAGAATCGGCGAGAACGAGCACTTCCGAAGGGCCCGCGATCATATCAATATCTACCGTTCCAAAAACTTCTTTCTTGGCAATTGCCGCAAATACATTCCCAGGGCCGACAATCTTATCCACCTTCTCAATCCCTTTTGCGCCATAAGCAAGGAGGCCGATTGCCTGAGCTCCACCGATATGATAAACTTCCGTAATGCCAAGTTCGCGGAGTACAAACGCCACGGAAGGATGTATCCCATCCTTGGCGGGAGTTGCTACGACAATCTGTTCAACGCCTGCGACAATTGCCGGCACTGCATTCATGATGACAGTGCTGGGGTAAACGGCGGCTCCACCCGGCACATAAAGGCCAACGCGGCGCATCGGGCGGATGCGCTGACCGAGAATTTCTCCGTCCTTCCCCTTAAAGTTCCAAGACGAAAGATCCTTGAGTTCATGCTTGTGAAACGCTAATGCATTCTTGATCGCCTGGCGGATAGCCTTTGCAAGAGAAGCGTCTACTTTGTCCGCACTCTTTTCAATTTCCCTTTCGCTCACGCGGAGATTCTTGCTTTTAAGTCCGTCGAATTTCTGTGCGTATTCCACAGCCTTGGAAAGGCCACAAGTGCGCACATCGTCTAAAATTTTTTTCACCTTTTGATGAATCTCTTCGGTCGGTGCCACTCCGCGGGCACAAATCCGCTCTACTTCTTCTGAATTCTGCTTTACTTTTACAATTTTCATTTTGCGACCTTTTTGAGAGATTCCTTATACATCTTGTAAGAGAGACCATCAATGAGAGCAAGCCAAGAGGCTTCGATGATATTTGTCGAAACGCCCGCTGCATGCCATTCGCTGTCCTCATCGCCAAACGTACTCCACACGCGCACGTGCGCATCCGAGCCGACGTTAGAGCCAAGAACCCGCACCTTGAAATCATCCAAGCGCACATTCTTCATATACGGATAATACGGGACGAGCGCCTTGCGGAGGGCGGCATCCAAGGCGTTCACCGGGCCATCGCCCTCGGACACCTGATGGCTCACTTCGTCATTTATACGAAGCTTGACGGAAGCCTGAGAAACGCTGATTCCCTCTAGGTTCTTGTCTTCGATAACGCGGTAATTTTCTACTTGGAAAGGTTCCGTGAACTTTCCGAGGGTGCGGTACACAAGCATCTCAAAGCTCGCTTCAGCACTGTCAAAATGCCAGCCCGCATTTTCGCGTTCTTTCAAAGAGTGGAGCAACTTCTGTACCTTGGGGTCTTTTTTGTCCACATCCACGCCGAGGAGTTCCCTGACCTTTTCCACGACCAAAGAACCGCCGGCTTGATCGCTTGTAACGAACACGCGGTCATTGCCCACGGTATGCGGATCCACATGTTCAAAACTGCGGGCCACTTTCATCACGCCATCGATATGCGCGCCCCCCTTATGGGCAAAAGCAGCATCGCCGACATAGGGCGCTTGAATATTGCTCGGCAAGTTCACGATTTGGTCGAGCGCAAGACTCATTTTGCGGAGATTCTTCATATTCTTTTCGCAAAAAAGTTTGGCCTTCATCTTAAAAAGCAAATCAGCAGTGATAGTCGTCAAATCGGCATTTCCACAGCGTTCTCCATAACCATTCACTACGCCTTGCACCATAGTAGCGCCCGCGCGCACCGCAGCAAGACTGTTAGCAACGCTCAGTCCGCAGTCATTGTGAACGTGAATGCCTATCGGCGTTTTCACGACATTTTTTACATCTTTTAAAATTTCTTCCAATTCCCAAGTAAGCGTTCCTCCATTGGTATCGCAAAGGACGATAAAGTCCGCACCGCCTAAGGCAGCAGACTTGAGGGTTTCCAAAGCATACCCTGGATTCGCCTTATAGCCGTCAAAGAAATGTTCCGCATCAAAAATCACTTCTTCGGAACTCTCCTTGAGATAGCGCACGGAAGACTCGATCATATCGAGGTTTTCTTCAAGAGTCGTGCGGATAACTTCCGTTACATGCAAATCCCAACTTTTGCCGAAGATCGTCTTCACTTTTGCCCTGCTATTGACCAGCGCCTGCAAAAGCGGATCGTTCTCAGGGAGAACCTTCGGGCGACGCGTACTGCCGAAAGCGGCAATTTTCGCGTGAGTAAGAGGCAGTTCCTGAATTCGCTTAAAGAACTCTTCGTCCGTGGGGTTGCTAGGATTGGGCCAACCGCCTTCAATATAATCAAAACCAAAGGAATCGAGAAGCCTCGCGATCTGCAGCTTATCCGCAAGAGAAAGGGTTATTTTCCGGTCCTGATTGCCATCGCGGAGAGTTGTGTCATAGAGAAATACTTCTTTCATAATGCGCCAAAAATAACAATTAGCAATTATCTTGCAAGAATTGTTTTGCGGACTTCAGCAGCTTTTGCATCCCCTTCCAATAAAGAAAGGAACTTCAAAGCGAATTCCTCCGCAGTTCCCGCAGCACGGCTTGTAACCACTTTGCCGTCGACGACCACGCGATCTTCAGAATAGGATTTGCAATAAGGAAGAATGGTTTCCGCCTCAGAAGGATAGCTCGTTACCCGTTTGTCGTGAAGGATTCCCGCAGCGGCAAGTACGGTCGGGCCTGCGCAAATGGCCGTTACCCATTTATTTTGTTCATACATCGTGCGGACGAGGTCGAGAACATCTTCTGATGCACGGAGATTTTCAACGCCGCGTCCGCCCCCCGGAAGGAATAGGCCGCAAAAGTCATCGGCGCGGACTTCCGAGAGAAGCGCATCGGCGCGGACCGACATTCCATGCGAACTTTCGACAAACGAATCTTCGTGAATACTCGCGAGAGTCACCTTGACTCCCCCGCGGATAAGGATATCGAATGGAGCGGATAACTCGATATCTTCAAAGCCTTCAGCCATCAAGAACAAAACTTTTTTCATCATATAAGAACCTCGCTTTTATTTCTTCTATCTATTTCATTTTTAATCTATAAAAAAGAGAACTAGATACCTCTAAAATTAACCATCTTTTGAGCAATGGGCTTTGCAAAGTGCAATCAGCCACTTCATGAAAATGAATTTTCAGAGGTTGTCGCAAGACATTTTCTTATATTTATAGGCATGGATATCGTTCAAAAAGACCGCCTCATCCGCGCCACCGGTGCAAAAGTCCCTTTTCGCTTAGTACTCGCCGACATCACGAATTCGGCAAACGAAATTGGCAAAATGCACGGAGCCTCATCCGAAACGCTCAGGCTCCTTGCCGAGACATCCCTTGCCTCACTCATTCTCTCTTCCGGACTCAAATTTTTGGGCACTGTCAGCGTAAAGGTGAACTTTTCGGGCGACATCTCCTTCTCGCAAGCGGAATCTACACCACAAGGCCTTTTCCGCGCAATGATTCCCCAAGACGAAATTCTCGCTGCGCAGAAATACGAACCCGTACTCTCACCGATCCACTTTCAGGTAGTGACGCTCAATGAACGCGGCAAGCGTGCCGGAGAAAGCATCATCGATGCCGTATCCGAAAGTATGGGCCGGAACCTCTCTGTTTATATGCTGCAATCCGCGCAGACAAATTCAGCTGTCGGCATTGAAGCTAAAGTCAACAAAAACGATCCCCACAAACTGGATTATGCAGTCGCTTTTTATGTAGAGCCCTATCCCGACATTTCGGGTGCGGAACTCACCACGCTTGAAAAACAGATCTCCAAGCTTCCGCCCTTCGGCGAATTCTACGATGGCAAAGCATATTCGCTCCACTCCTTGATGGATTCCATCTCTGGAGATTATAATGTTGCGATTGTAAGAGAAATCGAACCGAAGCCCTATTGTCCGTGCAGCAAAATCCGCACGCTTTCAACTCTCGCAAGCATTCCCACAGCAGACTTGGAAGACTTGATTAAAGACAACAAGGACTTGGAACTCGTTTGCGACTTTTGCCGCAACAAGTACATTATTACTCCGGACGAAATCCGGGACATCCTCAAAGATAGGAGCTAAGAGAGCCTCTCATGTTTACAAAGCAATGTATCGTCACACTTGATATGGAAGGAGTCCTCACTCCAGAAATTTGGATCGCCGTTGCCCAAAAGACGGGCATCCCTGAGCTCAAACTGACCACGCGCGACATCCAAGACTACGATGAACTGATGAAAGGACGCCTTGAGATTCTCGCCCGCGAGCATTTGAAACTGTCCGACATCCAAAAAATTATCGGTAGCTTGCCGCTCCTTGAAGGTGCTAAGGATTTCTTGGACACGCTCCGCGACGAAGCTCAAGTAATTATTCTCAGCGACACCTTTCAAGAATTCGCCTATCCGCTTCTCAAAAAGATGGACCTGCCGACCATTTTCTGCCATAACCTCATCGTACAAAACGACCAGATCGTAAGCTACAAGCTCCGCTTGCAAGACCAGAAGAAGCATACTGTAGAAATGCTCCGTTCCTTAAACTTCAAGGTGTTCGCTTCCGGCGACTCCTTCAACGATACGGGAATGCTACTTGCCGCAGACAAAGGCGTTTTCTTCTGCGCTCCCCAGACCGTTACAGACAAATTTCCTACTTTAGAAGCCACACATTCCTACAAAGAGCTTCTCGATACTTTCCATAAATTCGAGGACACGCTCTAATGCCCATGAAAGCAGTCGTGCTCGCTCCGGGCAAAGAAAAATCAGCACTCCGCAAGCATCCCTGGTTATTCAGCGGTGCCATTCAGAAAGTGATGGGATCCCCCGAGAGCGGCGATTCTGTAGAAGTATATGCCAACAACGGTACTTTTTTAGGCATCGCGGCCTATTCCCCCGAATCGCAAATCCGCTGCCGCTTCTGGACATTCAAGGAAAAGGCGGAAATCAACCGAGAATTCTTCTCCGATGTCCTCGATAAAGCCATTGAAAGCCGTAGAAGCCGGGGCTTCGATATTAACGATACCAAGTCAGCATTCCGCCTAGTAAACGCAGAAAACGACGGTATTCCGGGTTGCATCATCGACAAATATGCCGACATCTATTGCGCTGAAATTCTCGCGACCGGTGCGGACAAATTCCGCAACGACATCTTTGAACTCCTCGCCGAAAAGACGCATTGTCGCGGGATTCTTGAACGAAGCGATTCCGACGTGCGCCTTAAGGAAGGCCTCCCCATCCGAAAAGAAGTCGCTTATGGCGATGTCCCGAAAACACCTGTCGAAATGATCGAAAACGGAATTAAGTTCGACGTAGATGTATGGAACGGTCACAAAACCGGATATTACTTGGATCAGCGCGATGCCCGCTTTGAAGTCGGCAGATACGGCAAAGGCAAGCGAGTTCTCAACTGTTTTTCTTACACGGGCGGATTCGGGCTCTTCGCATTACAGAACGGAGCAAGCTCCGTTACGGAAATCGATGTTTCTACAGACGCTTTGAACATTGCAAGAAGCCTCATACAAAAGAACGGATTTGACTCAGGCAAAGTCATTCTAAAAGAAGCCGATGTATTCACCTACTTAAGAAGCTGCCGCGATAGCCGCGAAACTTTTGATCTGATCGTTCTCGACCCACCCAAATTCATCGAAAGTAAAGCGCACTTGAACAAAGGAGCCCGCGGCTACAAGGACATCAACCTGCTTGCACTTAAGCTCCTTGCCCCGAACGGAATTCTCGCCACATTCAGCTGTTCCGGGCTCATGGAGATGGATCTCTTCCAGAAAATCGTCGCGGATGCCGCGGTAGATGCAAACCGCGAGGTTCAAATCATCAAGCGATTCGGACAACCCGCAGACCATCCCGTCAAAACAACTTTTCCGGAAGGCCAATACTTAAAAGGCCTCTTGCTCGAAGCGAGATAAAACAGATCTAATTTTTTACAGAAGCCGCCTAAAATAAGGCGACTTTTTTTATTTGCGCGGAAGCACCGCCGCATTCTTTTCTTGCCACACGGCATCTTCCCAAGCGCGCTGAGATTCACTCGCCCATTCGGAATTCGGATACATTTCCACGGATTCACGGTACTTGGCTACAGCCGAACGATAATCCCTGCGGCTACGGTAAATATTGCCCATCTGCAAAAGAACATAGGACTTGGAATCATCGTCCTTGAGCGAATTCAAGACATCGTGATAGAGCGAGAGCGCGGACGAATAATTGCCGAGCTTGTACGCTTGATTGGCAAGGTCCAGGGAGCCCTCAGTCTTTTTAGCGGCAGCCGGACTAGAAGCGGGCTGTTCCATTTCTGCAACATCCGTAGATTCCTTAACAGAAGAAGATTCCGAAGCCGCTACATTCGCTACTTCTTGAGATTTTGTCTCTTGAGGGGAATCGGCTTTCTTCTCCTCTGTGGGCTTTCCGCCGAGTTCCGCTATGCGGGCTTTCGCCTTTTCCACAGCGTTTTTATTAGTCGAAAGCTTCACGTAGGCTTCCAATTCTGCCTTTTCCAAATCTTTCTTATTCTGTTTCTTATAAATTAAGCTCAAATAATAATGAGCGTTATACCCGAGCTCCGGAAAATCAAAAGAATTCTTCAAATTGTATTCCGCTTTATCAAGTTCCCCAAGTTCATAGCGGCCAACGCCCGCAAAATAATAAGCGCCGGGATTTCCTGGTTCCTTAGCGAGCACATCGCGGAAGGCATTTCCAGAAGCCTTGTAATCCTTGGAATCAAACAATTTACGGGCCTTTTCAAAAGCGGGAGAAGAATAGGAAAACCGAGTATCCGAGGTCTTTGCGTCCGTTTTCTTTTCTTCTGTTTTTCCCTTTGCTTTCGCTTCCGCCTTCTGTTCAGGGGCCTCTTCCTTTTTCCCGTCATCAAAATCCGGAATTTGCGGCATTTTTTTGCGTTCATTCGCTGCACTGGTTTTGTCGCCCAAGCGTTCAA
>JALNVO010000085.1 GCA_023231365.1 Fibrobacteraceae bacterium
AAGTCGCCACATTATAAGCAAAAAGACTCGAGGAGATAGAAGCCGTTCCAATATTATATAGAACCGCAACATTTCCGGAATTTCTAAAGAACTGAGAGCGGGACACATTCAGATTTCCACCACTATTATAAATCGCCCCGCCGCTCCCCGACGTCGTGTTCCCATCAAACGTACTGCCCGATATGGATAACTGGCCTCCGTTATAAATGGCTCCTCCATAATTCTCCCCTCCATAAACATCCGCCGTGCAATGGTAAAAACGGGAATCCGCGACGCTGACGGATTCCGTCCCCACATAGAGGCAACCTCCATTACCATAATTGCGCCTCGGATTATTTTTCCCATAAGAGAATGAGGCATAACGGAGGTCGCCATCCCCACCACTAAACTGCAACCCGCCCCAGCCAACAGAAGTGTCCGCCGCCGTAAAATAGATGGAATCGGCTGCCGTGCCTTTGGCCACTAAAGCTCCTGAAAACGAAAAACACTTCACGTAATTACTGGCTTCATCCCAATCACAATCACTGTTCTGTGCCACATTGAGGCTGTAATTTCCCTGAAAGACGACGCGCGTCCCGGGCTCAATGGTGAGCGTGTCATAAACATTAATGTCCCCCATGACATAATACAGCCCGGGGCCCCAGGTGGTCTTTGAATTCACATTGCCGGAAACAAGCTTTGGGATGGCTCCTTCCTGCGGATTCAAGGCACTCAGGCCAACGAATCTCAGATTATCCACCTTCAGTTCCCCGTTTAACTTAATTCCATCACCGATCCATTGATTGTGTTCACCCACACCCACGAACTCCACGCCTGTGACATATTGCAGCACCAGATCCTTGGACGGTCTAATAAAATCGCCCCAACCATTATTCCCATACCAAAACGTCAAGCTGTCCACGGGAATCACGATGTGCACCCAGGTGTTGGCTTTCAATCGGCTTTTGGGAATGTTATAGCCGTAATTATTGTCATATCCACTCTGGGCACGTCTGTCTGTGAAAGTTTTCCGGTTGAACACCGGAGATTGCAACTGAATCCGCCAATAACCGTTCGTATCCGAAGCATTCACTCCGGGAGCCGTTCCCTTCACCCAGAAGTCAATGCTGTCAAGTCCCGTCAGATCATAGATTTTCCGCCCTCCGTAATTGGCGGCATCTTCCGAATCCGCATAAGTTCTGGAGAGATCCTTTCCAAAACCGATACCAAAACCCGCCGTTGGGGAACAGCCATATCCCGGGTTATAAACACAGGATTCCTCTACCACGACCCTCGCATAACCATCCCCGGAGACGCAGCCATCGGGATCGTTCACCAGCAGCCCCACGGGATTGCCATTCGCATCCGCAGTCACATTCGTAACCGAGGACAGCGAATCGGCAAAGGTCCACATGTTGCCGTCTCCCGTGGCATCGCACTGATATTTTCCGGCAAGTTCGAAATCCGAAACCGTTATTGAGGGGAGTGCAGCAAAAGCGCCTCCGGTCGCGCAGCCGACAAACAAGCCGAATACGGCAAGTTTATGTTTCATATCATGCTCCTTAGAAACTAGTCTGTTGTCCATTTTCTCTCCTTCGAAATCCCGGCATTATTAAAACGCGCCTTTCACCAAGGGCTCCCACCTCTATAGTGATGTGGCAAAATGCTCTGCTTATTTTCCGGATTTTTCGATTCCGGTTTTTAAAAAGACACGGTTTCATATCATTTTTTATGCAAACAATTATTTGCAGTAAAAATAGCACATTTTTCCAAATTTTGCAACTAATAAGTTTCAAAACACTTTTGCAAATGCAATTAAAAAAGTAGTCTTTGCCTTTTTTTTGTGAAAAAGAGCCTTTTTAAATGAAATGAACTCTGAAAATTTTTAGGAAAAACGGCAACAATCAGCAGACATGCCGCCGCAGAGAACACAGTAAACAGTATAAAACGTAAATTCCCTCTAAGAAAGCATCTTCATGCAATTCCCTACAACACATCGAAATAATAGACATCGTTCCGCAGCTAAGCCCCTGCAGCAAAACAAGCTCTATACAGAATAGCCGGGCGGGGCCTACACCGCCTTATTCCGTCCGCTTATGGAAGACACCCGGATCATCCAAGTCCATGATCCACAGAAAACCATCATGTATGGCATAATAGCCTTCCATACTGGAGTCGCCGCTGTTCCATGCAATGGTCATTCTCCCCGTGGCGCTCACGCTCCACGTACCATCGGAGTAAACGGCATCATCCACAGTTAAAGTGGCGGAGCTGTCCGCATTCAAGGTCATCCGGACTACATCCGAAACATTATCCCCGTTATCGCTCAAGTATGTCCATGAGCTTCCAGCAAGAGTCGCGGAAGAACCGCTGAACGCCTTCACATCCCCCAGCAGGGAAATACTATCCCCTTGGAAGGAGAACACGAAACCAGAGGTCCATTTTTCCTTCCCCGAATTGCTCTTTACAGGCATCATAATGACATGCGCAGTGCCAAGGCCATATTCAGGAAGCGAAGCGTTCATCAAGCCGAGAATTGAATCCGCAGCAGGAAAAGCCCCCAGCACCAGGCCCGCATCATTCCATGTCGCCTCTACAAATAGAGACTCCGAAGGCGCGTATTGCAGAATATTGGATCCATACCCCACCTTCCAACTGTAACTCCAGTAAGTGAGGCTGCTATCTTTTTCAAATACAAAGGCAATCTGTTCCGTAGTGATGCTTTCTTCAGTCGTATTGGTATCTACAGACTGATACAGCCACGTTCCTGTCCACAAAGACTTTCCTGTAGTATCCGCCGTATCGTTATCCGCACTGTCCAGAATCGCAAGGCCGGAAGCCGAAAATTCCACGCGCCCGAGATTCAGTGTACCACCATTTGCAAAGGAAAGCCGCAAACTTTTCTGAAGCGTATCCAGAGTGCATACAAGATAATAAGAACCATCGGGAATGCTATCCATAAAAACAGATCCCGAAGAATCAGACGAATCCTCACGGACAGGCGATTCACAAAGAACCTGCGTTGAGCAAAGAACAGCTTCTACACCTTTTCTCGCAATACCGTTCTCATCCACAACAACAAAAGCAAGTGCATTCTCTGCCTCGGTAGAACTTCCCTTCCCGTCCGCATCGGTATCATGCGAGCAGCCCGAAAGAAAAAGGAATACCTCAAAAAGAAAGATTACCCGAATATACCATAAGCTTAAAACCGTTTTCATAAATGCTCCTTATCGGAAGAACAGTGGCTCACAGGAACCATCTGAAGATTAATGTGATAGACGCGATCCGCCGCAGTCACTTGATCAATGCGTTTCTGAACGGCTTTCCGGAATTCGCGGGCCAAAGCGCGAATATCTTCAAAAGCCGAACGGTCAATAGCCACCGTCAGCGAACTAACATCCCGGTCCACCGGCGGCACATTTTCCAAAGCATCCATAGCGATCTCGAGCACTTCCCGGTGATAGTTCCGGAGACGCATCGCCGAAGCTTCACTCACAAGCCCTACACTCCGCCCGCTTCCGAGATGCGCTTCATGCAAGCGCAATTTCCCGTCCGGCATCTTTTCCACAAGGCCAAGGCGAAACAGCACGGTCAAGGAGGACTCCACCGCAGAAAGGGGAACGGAAGGATCCAAAAGTGCGGCGATCTGTGTCGCATCGTCCCGTTCCAAACAACCCGCAAGAGCCCGCACTGCGGGGACATACCAATGGGCAAAATATTCCAACTGCTCTCGCGGAAGAATACGGTACTGCGGTGGTCGGATCTTTTGCAGTTTCTCAAACCAGATGTCCGCTTCGGCAACCGTATTCGCCCGGCCAAAATGCACCAGAGCTTCAAAATAAAGCGCCTCGGCTCCCTCCAGATGAAGATAATCGCAGAAAGCATCTATTTTTTCCACAGGCAAGTGCATATGCCCCATCAGTATTTTGGCGAGATGGCTTTGATCCATACACACCGCAGAGGCGAACATCTTATAAGAAAAATAGCGCCTTTCCGCTTTCCGTATGGCGTAATAATCTTTAAGGTATTCCCGATAATCAAGAGTGTCAAAAATCGTCATTGTTTTTGTCCTATCCACAATTCAAATTTAACCCAAGAAAAGCACTCCCCGGAAATATTTTATAAAAAACAAACTTGTTTTCTGGAATCGCATTACCAAAAATTACACCCACTCTTGGACTATAGCGGTCTGAAAATAGCGAACAGAAATTTTGTTTGAGTTAGTTGGTTTCCAATTGGTAAATTCAACCCATGGAAGCCGATATGAACAAGAAAAATCCCGCAGCAGTCACCACCGCCAAACGATCCCGCCGCGTCCTTGACGACGTATTTAAGACGAAAGTTGTACTGGAAGCCCTCAAAGAAGCCATGACGCTCAACGAGCTCGCAAGCAAGTTCGAGGTCCACCCGAATCAGATAAGCCAATGGAAGGCCCAGTTCTTGAAGAACGCGAGCAGTGTGTTTAGCGGTCCGAAGGATGAAAAGAGAGAGCTGGAACGGCTTCGCGAGGAGCGCGATGTCCTCCACAAGCGCATCGGCGAGAAGGACATGGAAAACGAATTCTTAAAAAAAAACTTGAGGAAGCTGAACCTGCTCTGAGGCCATCTTTGGTAGACCGGAACTCGGAAATTCCCGTGACAAAGCAGTGCAAATGGCTTGGAATCAAGCGAGGCAAGGTCTATTATGTGCGCCAAATTTCCACGAAAAAACAAGAGTTGCTCGATCGTGTGGACGAATTGTACACCGATGATCCCACCCGTGGCCAGCGGCGGATGATTTACGCCCTCCGCAACGTATATGGCCTTGGAACCGGCCGGGACGCGATCCGGTGGGCGATGAACGTGCTGAACATCGAAGCGGTCTGCCCTAAGAAAAAGCTCTCCGCGCCAAATCTGCAGCACAAGAAATATCCATACTTGTTGCGTAACGTGCACATCGGCAGAGTGAACCAGGTCTGGAGCACCGACATCACCTACATTCGCCTCAAGGGTGGCTTCGTGTACCTGACTGCCATAGTGGACTGGCACAGTCGTTTCATTCTTGCCTGGCGCCTGTCGACCACGCTCGATTCCCGCTTCTGCATCGAAGCGTTGCAGGAAGCCCTGGATAAATATGGCAATCCAGAAATATTCAATACGGACCAGGGCTGCCAATTCACCAGCCTGGAATTCACCGGCATCCTTGAGTCCCACGGAATCACGGTCAGCATGGATGGAAAAGGCCGCGCTCTGGATAACATCTTCATTGAACGTTTCTGGAGGACCGTCAAGCATGACGATGTCTACATCAAAGGATATGCGACGGTTCCCGAATGCAGGGGCGGGCTAGCTGAATTCTTTGAACGGTATAACTACAGGAGGGAGCACACTTCGCTTGAAGGATATTATCCTGCAGATGTATATTTTGGTAAGGTCGCCATCACGAAGGCGGCATAGTCTGGATGCCAATTAACAAATGGCTTTTTTCTGTTCAAGAAATCCGACCACTATAAAGTTGAATATTATTAACTAGCTCCCAAATTCGGCATTTTTGAAATAAAGGCGAAGTCCTTGGAGCAACCTTAGGGCCATCAAAAACGGTTTTTCCTTCTTTATTCTTATAATCGTGTTTTTCAAATTCACAAAGAGAAACCAAATGTTTACAGGATTTCAAATCCCGCTGATAGAAAATGATTTCATTGCGCAAGCGATCTATTATCTTATCTGTAAGAATATCTGGGTAAAAATTCTGTTGTACAGACATAATTTGATCAAATTCCGCCTCGTAAGCTTTTCGAGGGAAAACCTGTTCTTTGGTTCTATAGGTGTAAAAAGTTCCTTTTTCAGAGACTATTTCTGTTTTTTTCAAACTCTCGGCAAAGTATTGTCCTATTGTTTGATTGTGTTCTTTAATCATCGCAAACCGTTTATTTACAGCCTCTACATAATCAGTTTGCTTCTTATCTCCCGATTCATCAGCCTTAGCGTGCTTATAACCTCTTTTTTGATTGATGTGATAAAGTACCCGACCTATTTCCGGCAAGCCTAATTTATGACCAGCAGTTGCCGCATTCGCACGCAAAGTCCATAAGTCCAAAACAGGAAGTTTGATTAAATGCTCATCAGGAAGCATTTTAAGTTTTCGAAGTTCCGCAGTCAAATTTTCACGACGAAGCTGATACCGATCATATCCTTTACGAGCGGTTCTCTTTTCCGTTCTCTTCTGGTTTTTAGAAATGGCATTACCTGTCGAGAATTCATTTGCATCATCCGTAGAAAGCGGAATAATCCTACTACCCATCCCCAAAATTTCGCAGGGCTCCCCCTTTTCGTTTTCAGAAATAACACTCCATCCAATACTATTAGTACCAAGATCAAGTCCGAGAATCTTTCTCATGCTATAAAACTCCTGTGAAGGACATAAACTTTTCTTCTGAAATATATTTGCTTTTTTCTTCAAATCCACATAAATTCTGCTATTTTTGTAAAATTTTGCCACTTTTACAATAAGAACAAATTATTTAAAATAGATAACTATTTTGACATTTTTTGTCATTTACCCATTTCAAAGTCATATAAAATCTTTTTCTATAAAAAAATAAAATTTCTATTGCTCATTTAATTTTTTTGATCTATATTTCAAGTACAATCTGAAAGCAATTCACAATAAGGATTATTCCGTTGTGAAAACATTTAGAGCGGCCCGCAAGGGTCGCTCTCTTTTTATTTGCCCATAAGCTCATCGCACTCAATCCTACGAACATCTATCCCACATCTTTGCAATCAGCATCAATTGTCAAAAGCTGTCGCTTCACACAGGCTATATTTAGTACATGCAAACAATTATCTTTTTTATTCTCGCCTGCACCATAGCAGGGCTCATCATATTTATCGTCCTTAACAAAAAGAATTCCGCTACTGAAGCAACATCTCTTGCAGCATTGCAAAAGGAATGCGAAGCGCAAAAAATTGCTGCCGTACGCGCTGAAGAACGCAGCGCAAACTTGGAAGGTACGCTCCATGACGTCCGAGCCGAATTAGAGCAAAAGTCCCGCAGACTCATAGAACTCACGGAAGCGCTCGCGCAGTCAAAAGAACGCGAGGCCACGTCGCTCAAGACGCTCGCCGACCGGGAAAAAATGCTAACCGAAATTTCTATCAAGTCCAAACTCGAGTTCGAGAACTTGGCAAATAAAATTTTCAGCGAAAAGTCCAAGGAATTTACAACGACAGGGGAAACGACTCTCAAGGGCGTCCTGAATCCGCTTTCGCAAAAAATTGCGGAGTTCAACAAGATGATGCAGGAAACAAACGAAAAGGCGGTCATCGGGCGTACAGAGCTCAAAACGCAGCTCGAGACGATGAAGAACTTGAACTTATCTCTTCAAACGGAAGCTAAAGACTTGACGTTAGCCATCAAAGGCGATACGCAAAAGCAAGGCCGCTGGGGCGAAGTGATTTTAGAAAAGATTCTGGAGAGCTCCGGGCTCGAAAAGGGTAGGGAGTTCAAAACACAGGACTCATTTACTTTAGATACAAACAAGAAGCTCCGCCCCGATGCAGTCGTGTACCTTCCCGGAGGGAAAACAATCATCATCGATTCCAAAGTTTCGCTCACTGCATACGAACGCTTTACGAGTGCGAAGTCCGAAGAAGACCGCGAAGTTGCCATAAAGGAACATATCGATTCGCTCAAAGCGCATATCAAGGAACTCTCGGACAAAGATTACGCGCACAGTCTCGGGCTGGAAACGCCGGAATATACGCTGATGTTCGTGCCCGTAGAGAGTTCCTTTAGCGTGGCCGTTCAACGCGAGCAGAAGCTATTTTTGGATGCTTGGGAAAAGCGGATCATCATCGTGAGCCCTTCTACGCTCATTGCAACGCTGATGACAGTTGCCTCCGTGTGGAAGCAGGAAAAGCAGCGGGAGAACGCCCAGAACATCGCGAAAAAAGGCGCGGATCTCTACGAAAAATTATGCGGGTTCGTAAGCGATATGGAAGACCTCGGCAAAAAGCTGAACGCTGCGGATACAACCTATCACACGGCAATGAAAAAATTCAGCGAGGGCAGCGGAAATGCCATCCGCCAGGCAGAAATGCTCAAGGAACTGGGGATTAAAACGAGCAAGGATTTGCCAAAAATTTTAGGGGCCTAGAAGAAGGGACCCATTTTCAATCAAACTCAGCCATACGAACAGAGCCATAGCCGTCCAACGATTTTTCGCCTAGTTCTTGAGAATATCTCCGGTGAGGAATTTCACCTGAACTTCAGCATTGCTCGCAGAGACTCGTGCAGCGAGCAATGCTTTGCGGGCGGAAAGCCACTGGTTCTGCGTCTCGCGGAACTCGAATGCGGTAATGCTCCCCGCTTTTAACCGCTCTTGTCCCAAAGTAAGCATTTCCTTGGCGAGGCTGTCATTGCCCTCGGCAACGTTCAAGGATTCCAATGCACGCAGATGACGGGCGACGGCATTCGCTACGGACATTTCCACATTCAGGCGTATATTTTCTTCCCCCAACTGTGCGGTGCGTTCCGCAATGGTCGCCTTTTCCCTACTGGCGTTGTCTGCAAGTCCATTGAACAAATTCCAAGTAAAAGCCGCGCCTACCTTGAAATATTGGCTGTTCGATTCTTGCGGGTTGGCTTCGTCAGCAGCAGAAGCCGTGGCATTCCACGATCCATGCAAAGTGAGTTCCGGATAAAGCGAAGAGTTTGCGCCGCTGCGCTGAATTTTCGCATAATTTACGCTTGCCTGGGCGGAGGCGAGATCCGCATTATTTTCAAGCGCGCGCTTTTTCGCCTGTTCCAATCCCTCATCTGTTGCCCAATACGGGCTGCGGTCTACAGTGATGGAATCGGGCAACGCATTTTCATCCGCAACGACTCCACCGCCTAAGTACTCGTCTAATGCGCGGACACTTGCCGAAAGTTCCGTTTTTAAAGATAAATTCGAAGCGCTATCGCTCGCATAGTCCATCTGCGAAGAGAGATAATCGAGCCTCGTGGCGGCTCCTGCTTCATATTTATTCTTTGTAAGTTCGCGGCGCGCTTTGGAAACGTCCAAATTATCGTCCGAAAGGACAACACCGGATTTAGCATCCACAGCCGTATAATAGGAAGTGAGCACGTTTGCCGCCAAGTTTTCGCGAGTCGCACGAAAAGCCGCCTTAGAAGTTTCTACTTGGGCTTTGCTTTCTTTGTATGTATTCCAAGAACCGAATCCGTCAAACACAGTATAATTTACAGCTATTTGGAAATTATCGCTATGAGCAAGATCGCCATCGATATCCGTCACGACGCCAGCCTGAGTTTCAGAGTGCTCGTCGCCGTATGTGTAATAACGGGAAAGCGAAAGATCTACCGTAGGAAGCAGCCCTTTGCGGGAAGACTTTACGGATGTTTCCGCACTTTTCACATCCTGTTCCGAAATAAGCGCATTCTTATTTTTCTCTAAAGCCGTGCGCACAGCTTCTTCGGGGCTGATCACCGCATTCGCCGTTGAAGGGGCAAAGAAGAATACGGACACGAGCAAAAAAGGCAGAAGTTTAGAAGCAAGTTTTACCTTCGATTGTTCCTTTTGCGCTTCAATAATTCCTTTTGCCGGTTTACCAGCAAAGAAGGAATATGCCGCGGGAACTACGAACAACGTCATGAACGTGGCAAAAGTAAGGCCCCCGACAATTGCCGTCCCCATTGCAACACGGCTGGGCGTACCTGTTAAAATAAGTGGAACTGCACCAAGTACAGTCGAAAGGCTTGTCATCAAAATTGGGCGGAAGCGGAGCTTGGCGGACTTTTTAGCGGCAGCGAGGCGCGAGCAACCCGTGCGGGCTGCAATCTGGTTAGCAAATTCCACAATGAGAATGCCATTTTTTGTCACGAGTCCGAGAAGCAAAATGAGCGCGATTTCACTGAATACATTGAGCGTTTGCCCAAAGATGTAAAGAGAAGCGATAGCACCGGCAAGCGCGAGCGGGACTGTAAATAAAGTAACGAATGGCGAGCGGAAGCTTTCAAACTGGCCTGAGAGTACAAGGAAAATGAACGCGAGCGCAAGCAGGAACACAACATACAATCCCGAAGAACTTTCCGCATATTCCTTGGAACTTCCCGCCAAATCCGTTTGCACATTCAGGGAATCGGGAATGACCTTTTTTGCAATGCGGCGCATTTCTTCAACGCCGTCGCCGACGGTTTTCCCAGGAGCAAGACCCGCAGAAATTGTCGCGGCACTAAAGCGGTTGTAACGCGGAAGCGAAGGCGATGCGGACTTTTCTTCGTATGTAATGAAATTGCTCACGGAGAGCATCTCGCCTGCAGCGTTCTTGACATTTATCGCAGAGAGTTTGGAAGGCATGTCGCGGTATTCA
>JALNVO010000086.1 GCA_023231365.1 Fibrobacteraceae bacterium
AAGTGTTCATATTTCCCATTCATTTCGCAAGCTCTTTTCGCAGGGATCATTCTCACTAAGGAGCAAGCTCCTAAGTGTTCATGCTTCAAATTTAGTCTTAGTATTCGGACAATTTCATCGCCCACAGTTGCATCCCGGTAAAAGGCAAACATGTCTTTGCTATACTCAATTTGTGTTCCATTCACTTGACCAAAGCAATTTTTAGAGGAGCCCTAGTTCCAAAAACATTTCAAAATGAGGCGTTTGAGGGTAAAATCCAAAGCCCTTGGCTTGAACTATACGGTAACCGGAAAGAGCTATCTTGGCAAAATCACGGGCTAAAGTCGCCGGATCGCAAGAAACATAAAGAATTTTTTTAGGACACGCTTTGCAAATGGCATCCAATGCTTGAGGAGGAAGTCCGGTACGAGGAGGGTCCACAATCAAAACATCCGCTCGAGAAGCATCATTCTGCAAAAGCCAGTCTTCTGCAGGGAGGGCTATATTTTCAGCCTTTGAATGCAAATTTTTTCTTGCATGGCGGAGGGCTCCCGGTTCACGTTCTACGGTAATGACCTTTTCAAACGACTCTTCCAAGAATGCGGCAAAAAAGCCCACTCCGCTGAAGAGGTCTATCAATCGATTGCCCTCACCGGCGGCCATCTTTACCACTTTGACAAGTTCGGGCAAAAGGCCTAGATTGGACTGGAAAAAGACGGACGAATCCATCGAAATTTCCTTGCCTCCGATGTGCACCCGATTTTGTGCAAACTTTTCAAAATCAGCGGCAGGCATTCCCGGGTAATAAAAAGAGATCCGGCCTTCTCCATTATCAAAGAGAGAGAGCTCTGGAACTTTGGGAAGCTTTTCCGACTGCAAGCATTTCTCTAAGCCACGGGAAAGAATGGGACACGCCGGAATCGGAATGACCTTGTGACTTTTTTCTTCGCGAAACCCCCAACAAAATTTGGACGGCGAATTTTGCACCCGGAAAACGCGGACCCGATTGCGGTAAGCAAAAGGTTCCCCAAAAGCGATTTGCCAATTTAGAGGGAGTTCCACATGGGCAAAACGGCGGAAGAGTTCTTCTACTGCAACACGGGCAGATTCTTTTTGAAATTCAAGAGATGCGTGTTGAAAAGAGCAACCGCCGCATTTCCCGTATAAAGGACAACGGGGCTTTATGCGCTCTTTGTTCGCTTCCAAAATTTCTATGGCGATTCCCTTGGCATAATCCTTCTTATCTTGTACTAAACAAACTTTAACAAGTTCTCCGGTAAGGGCGTGAGATACGAAACAGACCCGGCCATCTTCAAGATGAGAGAGGGCATCACCGCCCTGCGCCATCTTTTCCATACGAAGGATCACTTCACTCATCACTCTGCCTCGGCAAAAAAGCAGCGGACTTTCGAATCGCCAATCTCTGAAATTTCAGGAAATTCCATTTTGCAAGAATCTTTAGCAATTCTACAACGCAAAGCGAAGGGGCACCCTTTAAAATCAGAAGGGAAAAATTTCACTTCACCGGCGAGAATTTGTGGCGGAAATGAAGGATCCATTGTAGGCACGCTCGCAATAAGCGCCTGCGTGTAAGGATGCTTTGGTTTCTTTAAGACGGACGAAACCGGCCCATATTCCATCACATGTCCGAGATACATTACAAGAACTTTGTCTGTCAAAGCACGAACCGTTTGAATATCGTGCGAAATAAAAATAATGGATAAGCCAAGTTCCGTGCGGAGCTTTTCCAAAAGTTCAAGGACTTGCGCCTGTACAGAAACATCGAGGGCACTAGTCACTTCATCGGCGACAATCACTTTCGGATCCACCATCAAAGCACGGGCTATGCCGATTCGCTGGCGCTGCCCGCCTGAAAATTCGTGAGGAAAGCGAACCAAGCTTTCTTCGGGAAGCCCCACTAGGGAAAGCAACTTCTTTGCCCTTTCTATCGCCTCGCCTTTAGACGCTTTTTTTGCCAAAAGCGGATAAGTCAAAATTTGAGAGATCGTATGACGCGGATTCAAGCTAGAATAGGGATCCTGAAAAACCATTTGTACCGATTTTCGCACAAAATTCCATTCTTTGCCAGATGAAATTTTTACTGGATTTCCAAAAACGGAATATTCTCCAGAATGCCAAGGGAGAAGCCCAACAAGAGCTTGAGCAAGCGTGCTTTTCCCACATCCCGATTCTCCGACAATAGCAAGAATTTCACCAGAATCTAAGGAGAACGATACGTCTTGAACGGCTTTAACATACTCTGTAACTCGAGAAAAGACTCCTGCCCGAAGCGGAAAATATACAGAAAGTCCTTTGACATCCAGAGTCTGCATCTATTCGCCTGTAGTTTCCTTGTCCGCTTCATCCAAACCGGAAAGCGCTTTCTCTACATTTTTTTCTGTTTCAGAAAGAATTGTCTTGCATTCGCGGAGGAGCACAGTCGCTTCTTCCACTTGCAAGGCAAGTTCATCCACGCTCACATCGCTTTTATCGATACGGGAAAGAATTTCTTCCAAACGATCCATTGCTTTCTGATAACGGTTATTCTGTTCGCTCATTTTTAAGTTCCTCGGCTATACTTTTTGCAAAATTGGAAAGACTAGGATCGCGAGCTCCCATAATGAGAATGGTATCGCCCGACTCTGCGGCAGCAACCATTGCAAGTCCACATTCTTCGCGATTTTCAATGAAATGAGCCTCCACTCCCTGTTCCAGAAGATCATTCGCCAAATCGCCAGAAGAAATATCGCGAGTAACCGAGCCGCCTGCATAGTATATTTCACTAAAATATATTGAGTCGTTTTGCCTTTCCGAATCCGCTGGGCGGAGCGCTTCAAATATGGCCTGTACGAGGTCAGTCCGCAAAAAACGGGTGGGGCCATAGCCATGAGGTTGGAAATAGGCAATAACCTTTCCCTCCGTAAAATCTTCCGCAGCAAGAATACTTGCCTTAATTTTTGAAGGATTGTGAGCGAAATCATCAACGACGGTAACTCCGCTGAACGAGCCTAAAATCTGATGGCGGCGATGAATACCCTCAAAAGAGGAAAGCGCATCGGCACATTTTCTAAGAGACACTCCGACTTGCAAAGCAACAGCAACAGCCGCAAGGGCATTCTCCATATTGTGGCGACCGGGAAGCGGGACATGAAATTTGACGAGTTCGCCTTTGCGATGCACCCGAAATTCGATTGAATAACCGACCGGACGAAAATCAGAGCCCTGCACACCGCAAAAAGCTTCTTCGCCAAAATCGAATTCCCTGCCGATGCTAAATGCCTTAGCACGTTCGTCAGATTCGTTGACAATTAGGATTTTCCCGTTGCTTACAACGTTATGTGAAAATTCAGAAAAAATTTTTTCGAGCTCGGCAATTTCCTTGTGATCCTTGCCGATATTTAAAATGACGCCTATTTCAGGAGAATAGCGGACTAGCGTTCCATCACTTTCATCCGCTTCGGCAACAAGCCATTCCCCATTGCCCGCAACACCATTGCCAATTTTTCCTTGCTTTTCAAGCGTCACAAGACCTGCACCAGAGAGAAGCGATGGAGAAAGTCCTGCGCAATTCAAAATATGCCATATCATTCCGGTGACAGTGCTCTTCCCGCTAGTGCCGCTCACGCAAATCGTCTTTGCGTTCTCCGAAATTTCGGCAAGCATCTCGCTTCGGTGAAGGCGGGGAATGTTTAATTCCAACGCGCGCTTTAAATCAGGATTGGATTCTTCAATAGCAGTGCTTACGACAATAGAGGAAAGACCGGGAACAACACCCGACCCATCTTGAAGGAAAGTACGGACACCGGCTTCTTCCAGTTGTTTGCGGACTGTATCGCCATCAGAATTCGCAAATTTGCGATCGGAACCCGCAACGGAAAAGCCCTTGCCCGCCAAATATTCAGCGATTGCGCTCATCCCAGAACCGGCAACGCCGACAAAGAAAAATTTTTGATCCGCAGTTAAAGCCATTTTAAATATCCTTAGTCAAAAAACGAAGGATCTATCGTCGGTTCATGACCAGTGACAAATTCCTTTTTCGTAAATTCGATTCCTCGCCTGGCAGCGTCCATCTTTGCCCGTTTTTCGCGCTTTTCTTGTTCAATCGCCTTGCGCTTTTGGAGGCGTTCCTTCTTTTTCGCTAGACGCTCTGCCCGAGTGAGGCGTTCCTTGACGGGTTCTTCTTCATAAGGATATTCCTCTTCAACCGGAAGATCTTCATCTTCAGCTTCGTATGAATTAAAGAGTTGCGTTTCACTGAAATTGCGGAAACTATCATCGGAATCAAATGTGGGCGCGTCTTCCGGGCATTCCTTGCGGAGGAGCTTGATGGCCTCGGAAAAGTGCTTTTCCAGCGGTGCCTTAAACGTCAATTTTTTCTTGGTCGTCGGCTGAATAAAGGAAATTTCTATCGCCTGCAACAATTGCGCAGGAGCTAATTCCAGCACTTTTTCTGCCACATCGTGGTAAAGCGGCGGGATGCGGCCAAGCGATGCCTGGCGTCCATCGTAGATAGGATCGCCCACAATCGGATGCCCGATATAGCGGGAATGTACGCGGATCTGGTGCGTGCGGCCCGTGTCGAGTTCATATTCCATCAAAGTGGCAATCGAGAAAAACTCTAAAGCCTTATAATGCGTACGGGCAAACTTTCCATCCTTGACTACCGCCATACGGATCCTCGACTTCGGATCCCTCCCCATCGGAAGTTCAATTGATCCAGACAGATCGCGGGGATGCCCCCAAATGAGAGCTTCATACTTGCGATGAAGCGCACGAGATTCCAACTCTTGAGCAAGACTTCTGTGCGCCTTGTCATTCTTAGCGACAACCATTAAACCTGGCGTATCCTTGTCCAAGCGATGGACAATGCCCGGACGCAAAGGCCCGTTTACTGAAGATAAGTTGCTCTTAAAATGATAGAGAAGAGCCGCAGCGAGCGTTCCCTTGGAAGTCCCGTTTCCCGGATGCACAACCATTCCGCGCGGTTTAAAAATGACTGCAACATCGTTGTCCTCATAGACAATATTCAGCGGAATATTTTCAGGTTCGAGAGAAGAAGATTCCTTCCCCGGAAGGCCTTTAAGTTCGATATGCATTCCTTCCGTGAGGCGTTCATTCTTAGGAGCCGCAGCACCTGCAGCGAAAACCATCCCCTGAGAAATCAGCTTTTGTATATCCGTGCGCGAATAATCGGCAAGTTTCCTCTGAAGGAACTTATCAATGCGTTCACCAGCATCTTGTTCAGATACCAAAAAATGTGGAAGAATAGAAGGCTTTGAAACAACCTCTTTTACAGGCGCCAATTTTTTCGCTTTAACGATCACTGATTTCTTTGTCTTTACCGGGGTAATTTTTTTCGATTTGGCCACAACCTCCGCGGGCGTATTCAATGCTTTCTTAGGAGAAGTCTTTTTTAAAACATTTTTTTTGCGAGCAACCTTCTTTGCGGTAACTTTTACAATTTTAATTTTGGCCTTCGCCTTTATCTTAATTTTCTTTTTCGCCGGAGATTTTCTTGTCAGTGCCTTTTTGGCCATTTCGCCCTCCAGTGGGAGTGTATTTTAAAAACTTATAAAAAACGGGAGAAAGGAGCACCACAGCGACCCCTACCGTAACACAACAGTCCGCAACATTAAATGTCGGCCAGCGTTCCATAATAAAATCGGGAAAATCACAATCGATAAAATCAACGACTTTGCCAATGCGCATGCGATCCGCAAAATTGCCAAGCGCCCCCGAAACAATCATCGCGATCCCCATGCGGGCAAGAAAATCACCCTGCTTGAGCGAGCGATAAAACCAAACAAGGACAAATGTCGCTATAACAGATAAAACAAGAAAAAATACCGTCGGAGAAAGGAATGGTAAAAGGTCTTGCGGGCGGCTGCTGAAAGCTGCACCGGTATTGTATGCCAACCGAAAGCGCAGAAGATCTCCAAAAACAGGAACAACGCGTCCCATCGGATTTTCAAAAGTCGGGGCCAAAACGGCAACGGCTAAAATCTTGCTCGCCTGATCCAAGAAAATCGCAAAAAAAACTAACGTCAAGTGAAGCTTCCATGAAGAAAGTATCCGGAAACGGTTCATAACGAGGTCCTCAATTGTTCGAATCGCGACTTAATCCACGAATCAGAATAAAAATGAAACATTGTCGTACGGACAATGCGCTTGACATCATCTCGAGTAATTTTAACTTTTTTTTCTTTGGAGAAAAGGGCAGAACAATCGCCCATCGCCACCAGATTTTCCGCAGCCATAAACAGCGGCCAAAGACAAAAGAGGCGAATACGGGGATTCAGTCGGGGAATAGTCACCGTATATTCAACAGCATCCGAAAGGTGCTTCCAAGCTTCGCCGACAAGTTCCTTCATTATAGAGGCGCGAGCCTTTTCCGAAACGCCGGAAGCAAACATATCCGGAGAATGTTCAATTCCGTGGCGGTGGCAAATCATCTCCGGTACAAAGCAGACCTTGCGTTCTGAATCCTCGCGCACGTCCTTAATAATATTTACAAGTTGCAAAGCAAGCCCAAAGCTCACATCCAGAGTTTTCATCTTTTTTAAACGCTCTTCGGAAATCAGCGAATTCTTTGCCGAGAATAAATCCGACAAAAGCTTGCCGACAATGCCCGCCACATAATAACAATAGCGGTTAAGTTCCGAAGGCGTTTGGAGCGTAAACCACCCCGTCGCCGTCGACTTTCCCATTTCTACAACAGAATGCGACATTCCTTCGCACATTTCTACCACAGTCGCTGCCACAGGCCCGTAATAACATGGATCAAAATGCCAAAGAAGCGGAACGATCGTTTCAGCGTGCAAACACAAATCACAATTTGGATCGGAAGATTCTTTATAGCGCAAAGGCAAGTTATGAACAAATTCCGATGTATTCAAATCGACATCCGCTCCCGGTTCGAATATCTTTGAAAATAGGCCGAGAAGGCGGCATTTTTCCTCTACCGAAAGTTCGGGGTCGTCTTCTATTGTATCCGCAATACGCAGATAAAGATATGCGAGAAGGACCGTTTTACGGAGATTCCCGGTAAGTACATTGATATTAAGGGCAAAAGTCCTCGAGACAAGAAGTAGCATCTTGTCGGCATACTTGAAACACTGGGCAAAATCAGGCATTCTCATTATCTACTTCCGATTGGGACATTGATTTCAAATACTGAAAAAAGCGGCCTCTAGAATCGGCACGGCGCAGGTCATTCTGAAAAGCCCAAACAGTATGTCCGGTTAAATCTTCCTCTGAAAGAATTTTTCCCGATTTTTGATAAAGATTAGCCTGCTTTTTGTATTCATAAAAATAGCAATTCACTTCCCACTTGAAGACGAGATTCATCGCCCACGCAAGGAAAAATTTTGCCACGACAAGAAAAACAATGACGAGAAACAAGAACCAATAAATGGTAGCCGGTAAAATCCAAAAAATGACAGCCGCCAAACTGACCACCGAAGAAAGAACCAGAACAAATAGACCAAAAACAGTCCAAAAATGGTGATAAGTCTTCTTTGACCACCAATCCGGTACATAGCACCAAGTTTTGCCATTCCGTATCCGGCGCTTAAGCGCAAGAGGATAAGCTAAATAGCGCGACCAGAAAAAAAGACCAGTCCATAAAACAAAGGGCAGCCAAAAGAGCTTCCCAAATGAGGAAATCCAATCCGTCATATTTCAATAATAGCTAAATTGCGGGCTATGAACCCCCAATGGGAAAAATGTTTGGAACTTTTGCACGGTAAGGTCTCCGATTCCGTCTTTAATGATTTGTTCTCTAAGTTGACTCTTTCGAGCGTTTCAGAACATTATTGTATTGTTGTCATTCCACAGGGGAAGGATCCCAAAGCGATCCTTCCTTACAAAGGTCTACTCGAACTCAGCTGGCAGGAAGCCTCTGGTTCCCACGCCGATTTTGACTTTCAGCGCAATGCGAGCATCATTCCGAATGCAACACCGCCGCGGGACATCGGCAAAGAAATAAAGCTTTCAAAAGAATTCAGCTTTGAAAACTTCATCGTCGGCGACAAGTCCAAGCTCGCCTTCAGCGCGGCTTTTGCCGTGGCCGAAAACCCTAGCGAGAACAAATTCAATCCGCTGTTTATCTATGGAGCGTCCGGACTCGGCAAAACGCACCTTCTGCAGGCGATCGGCAACTTCATCTTGGAAGGCGATTCCGGCAAGCGGGTTCGCTATATTCCCGCAAATGATTTCCAGCGGGAATATACGGAAAGCATCCGCAACGGGAACACGAATGAATGGTCGTCATTCTACCGGAACGAAGTAGACGTACTTCTCATTGACGATATACAGAACTGGAGCGGAAGTACGGAGACCCAAAATGAATTCTTCCACATTTTCAATACACTCCACCAAGCGGGCAAGCAAATAGTCCTCACTTCCGACGCTCCGGCTGCGGAGGTCAAAAGCCTATCAGACCGCCTAGTGAGCCGTTTTTCATCCGGGCTTACGGTAGACATTCAACCGCCATCCTTAGAAACAAGAGAAGCCATCCTCCGCAAAAAAGCGGCAAACAGCCAACTCGAAATTTCAGACGACGTATTCGCCTACCTCGCCGAAAATATCGAGGGCAGCGTCCGGCCTCTAGATGCAGTCATCGTGCGGCTGACAATGCAATCGACGATGCTCAAGCAGGATATAGACATCAACCTAGCGCGGAAAGTCGTTGCAGACATCATCCCGAACATCAAACGCCGGGTGGGAATGGAAACTGTCATTCACGCCGTATCGCAATTCTTCGAGGTTCCAGAAGACAAGCTCCTCGAAACCGGTCGCGGTACCAAGGAAGTGGCTCACGCTCGCCAAGTCGCAATGTACCTAATGAAGTCTCTTACTACGCTCAGCCTCAAAAGCGTCGGAATGCGCTTTGGAAACCGAGACCACTCTACTGTAGTCCACGCAATCAAGACCATCGAAAAAGAAATGCAGGAGGACCCGGCATTTTCCCGCACGATTGAGACCCTCAAATCAAATATTCACTGACCGCTCACCATTTAGCGAGCGCGTTCGCAATAATTAAGTCTTGAAGTTTTTCGATTGCCCGGGCTTGCCCGTGGCGGTCTTCTGTTTCATTGGCAAGGACATCATAAGTTCCATCTGCGGAGAGATTATCGCCCTTGTAGATCACCTTGTTTTTCACATTATCAAAAAAGCGCACATTTACCTTTAAAGTGACGCGGTACGTTTCCACTTCGGAAGAACTGTTGTAATTTTCCGGTTTATTCGTATAACTCAGAAGGGTGAGCTCAAAATCGGCATCCGCATCCGAATTCACTAGGCGCACTCCGCCAGCATTCTTGCGGAACATCCTTACCACGCTATCCCGAAGCGTATTGCCGAGCACGGGATCAAGCGTCTTGTTGTCTACTTCGTGAATCTGGATCGTCTTGATATGGCTCGGAAGCGTACTCGCTGTAAAGCTGTAACAACCGACTAAAAAAAGGGCGCAAAAAAAGGCGAAAAGAGCCTTGGAACTGAATTTCATAACGCAAAAGATAAATTCTAATAATTAGATTTGTCCCGTACAAATCTTTAAAGAGGCCCTCAATGCTTGACATTCGAAAGATACGCGAAAATCCCGAATTTTTCCGTACAGAAACAAAAAAGAAGAATTCCACCATCGACATTATGGATATTCTCGCCTTGGACGGACAGCGCCGCCCGCTTCTCACCGAAGTGGAGAAGCTTAAGAGCGAACGCAACGCCGAATCCAAGCGAATCGGCGAACTGAAGAAGAAAGGAGAAAAGGCCGACGACGCCGTAACTGCAATGCGGGAACTCGGCGACAAGATCTCCGCCCTAGATGAGCAACTCAAGAGCCTTGATGAAAAACAGAACGAAATGCTGATGCATGTTCCGAATATGCCGCACGCGACCACCCCGGAAGGAACCTCCAGCGCCGACAATGTCGTCACCAAAGAAGGCCCGCTTTCGCCGAAGGAACTCACATTCAAGGCCGTAGATCACAAAACTTTAGGAGAACGCCTTGGACTCTTTGATTTTGAACGCGGAGCAAAGCTCTCCGGCAGCGGATTCCCAGTCTACCGCGGTCTTGGCGCACGTCTCGAGCGCGCCCTTATCCAATTTTTCCTCGATGAACACCGAGATGCGGGCTTCGAAGAAATCATCCCCCCATACCTAGTCACACGCCACACAATGCGCGGCACAGGTCAACTTCCCAAATTCGAAGAAGATATGTACCGCTGCGATAAAGATGATGATCTATTCCTCATCCCGACCGCCGAAGTTC
>JALNVO010000087.1 GCA_023231365.1 Fibrobacteraceae bacterium
CCAGGTTCAACATCTACTGCTGGTGGCGGCGGATACCGTTCTTCTGGAAATCCTCCGTATAGAAGCGGACCTTCTAATGGTCAATCCCGCCCGTATTCTACGGGAACGCAATCCCGCGGTCATTTTGCGGGCCAAGCGATGCAGGACGCCTTTGGAGCCGCTCGTAGCAGTCCCCCCCCCAGTGGAGCTCCCTCCGGTAACAACCGCTTCGCTCCTAAGGGGAATTCCCAGAGTGGCCGAGGCAATTCCCGCTATTCCAAGGGAAAGCGTGATAATGGCCGCGATCGCGAACAGCAGACGGAACGGCAGGATACGGTTCGTCAGAATGTATCCCGTGTGATGGCTTCGCTTTCCAAGCATCCGGTGAAGAAAGTTTATCACAAGGATGAAAATGCAGAAAATTTCGGCGCAGAACGCAAGATTTTAAAGACTTCTGACTTTATCACCGTTGGCGAACTTGCCGGTATGATGGACCAGATGCCTGCCCGCGTAATCGCGAAATGTATGGAAATGGGTATGATGGTTACCATCAATGCCCGCCTTGATTTTGAATCCATCCAGATTCTCGCCGATGAATTCGGTTATGAAGCTCAGCTGATGGAAGAATACGAAGAAGAAGTTCTCGGTGTGGAAGAAGAAAAAGCCGAAGATTTGGAACCGCGTCATCCTGTGGTAACCGTAATGGGCCATGTTGACCATGGTAAAACGTCTCTCCTCGACTGGATCCGCAAGACTCACGTGGTTTCTGGAGAATCCGGTGGCATTACTCAGCATATCGGTGCTTATGAAGTAACGACTTCCGTAGGCAAGGTGACATTCCTCGATACGCCGGGTCACGAAGCCTTCAGCGCTATGCGTGCTCGCGGTTCTCAAGTGACGGACGTGATCGTGCTTGTTGTCGCCGCAGATTCAATGGTCATGCCTCAGACGGTAGAATCCATTGAACTTGCCCATCGTGAAAAAGTGCCAATTGTCGTGGCGATTACCAAGATTGATTTGCCGACGGCCAATCCGGACAAAATCCGGACTCAGCTTGCCGAACGCGGCGTGGAAGTAGAACAGTGGGGCGGTGAAGTCAGCTGTATCGAAGTTTCCGCCCGTACGGGTGCGGGAATGCAGAAGCTCCTTGAAACGCTTGCCCTCGAAGCAGAAGTGCTCGAACTCAAGGCGAGCAAGACGGCTCGCGCGCGCGGTGCCGTTGTGGAATCCAAGCTCGATGCGGGCAAGGGTTCTATGGCGACGATCCTCGTGCAGGATGGAACTCTTCACATTGGCGATCCGTTCGTTTGCGGTATCTATGCCGGACGCGTCCGTGCAATGTTCGATGATCGTGGCAAACAAATGAAGGAGGCGGGTCCTTCCGCTCCTTGTCAGGTATTAGGCTTTGATGGCACTCCTCAAGCTGGTGATGACCTCATTGTGGTCGAAGATGAGAAGTCTGCACGCGAGATTGCCTCCAAGCGCCGTATGGCTGCCCGTGAACGCGATCTCCGCGCTCGCAAGACTATCTCTCTTGAAAATGTCTATGACAACGTGAAGAACGGAACTGTTTCCGAACTCAACTTGATCATCAAGGCTGACGTGGGTGGTTCTTCTGAAGCTATTGCGGCAAGCCTTGAAAAGCTCTCTAACCGCGAAGTCAAGGTGAATATCATCCGCAAGGGCGTTGGAGCGATTACGGATTCCGATATACTTCTTGCCACTTCTTCCCAAGCAATTATTATCGCGTTCCACTTGATGCCTCCGCTTTCTATCCGCGAAATGGCAGAGAAGGAAGGCGTTGAAATCAAGAATTACCGCATTATTTATGAGATCATCGATGATATCAAGAATACCGTCGAAGGTCTGCTCAAGCCGACAAAGCGCGAAGAACTCACCGGTGAAGCTGAAATTCGCCAGATCTTCAAAATTCCGAAGGTCGGTATTATTGCCGGCTGTATGGTTACGGACGGTGAAGTGGACCGCAGCAGCCGCGTTCACGTATACCGGGCTGGCGTGGAACTCGGCCTTACCGAAGTCCAGACTCTCAAGCGTCACAAAGACGATGCGAAATCTGTCGCCCGCGGCTTTGAATGCGGTATCGGACTTAAGGGGTATGACAACCTCCAAGAAGGCGATACGCTTATGTTCTTCAAGGAAGTTTCTGTTGCCCGCACATTGGAAGATGTTGCCCGCGATGAAGCTCTTGCCAAGGAAAAGGCTGCTCAGGAAAAAGAAGCCAAGGCCGCAGAACAGAATTCTCCAAAGAAGGATGCTTAATGCCGCGTAATTTCCATTCTGGAATGAGCCGAGGATCGACCCGCCGCGTACGCCGCACGGATCGTTTGGATGAGCTCTTCCGGGAGGAGATAAGCAAGCTTCTCCAGAAAGGATTGAAGGACCCTCGCGTAGGCTTTGCTACGATTACCCGTGTAGAAATTACGACGGATTTGAGCTATGCTAAAGTTTATGTGTCGGTACTCGGTTCTGAAAAGGATAAGACGGGAACGATGATCGGCCTCAAAAATTCGGCGGGATTTATCCGCAAATATTTGGGTACGCAGATCAAGATCCGGAAGATTCCCGAGCTGACCTTTGTTCTCGACGAAAGCCTGGATCACGCTATGCATATTGAAGAAATTCTTTCTGATTTGAAAGGCAAGGGCGAACTTTAAGCCCGCTATTCTAATCGCATGGAGACTCTTTTTTCTGGCTTGATTCTTTTGGATAAACCGGCAGGAGTCACCTCCTGCAAAGCTTTATTTCCTATCCGAAAAATTTTCCATACGCGAAGAGTGGGCCACGCAGGCTCGCTCGATTTGCGTGCTTCGGGTTTGATCGTTGCCGCCGTAGGCCGTGCGACAAGGCTACTTTCTTTTGTAGAATCGGGAGAAAAGTCCTATACCTTCAACGCTCATTTTGGCTATTCTACCGATACGGATGAATGGGATGGCGAGCTCATTTCGCAAGACCCGCAGGAAGCTCCGATATCCGCTGAAGAGATTCAGAAAGTCCTTCCTCAGTTCCGCGGTGAAATAGACCAGGTCCCGCCTGATTTCAGCGCGGTTAAAATCCAAGGAAAGCGGGCTTCGGATTTAGCGCTCAAGGGGCGTTCTTTTGAACTCAAATCGCGGAAAATTTTCATCCGCAATTTGTCTTTAGTGGGGAGAGCTTCTGCTCCACAAAATATTTCGGGCCGCATTCGTTCTTCGTTTGAGTTTTCCTGCGATTGTTCCAAAGGTACATATATCCGTTCTTTAGTGCGTGATATCGCTAGGGCACTCGGAACTTGTGGTGTTGTATCGGGAATTCGCCGCACGCGGATTGGGTCACTCTCTGTGGCAGATGCCGTACTGCCTTCTTCGCTGGATGAAAATTCACTTTGCACTCCGCAAAGTCTTTTGCCTTTTCCTGTGGTTAAACTGACGCCTAGCGAATTGGAATTTATCCGCAACGGTAATTCAATTGCCTGGAATACTCCGGTAGCTTTTTCCGATGGCGCTCCGAATGTGGTCCTTGCGGAAGATGAATCGGGAACGCTGCAATCGGCGTGTTCTTATGCAAATGGAAAGCTTTATGCCAAATTTTTCCTCGGGAGCGATAACTGATGGCTGAGATACTACGCGCCGTTACAGCTGGAAATTTTGACGGATGCCATTTAGGGCATCAGGAGCTTTTTCGAGTTCTCCGCGTTGAAGCTTTAGCTAGAAATCTGGTGCCGACGGTCATTTCTTTTGAACCGCATACGCGTCACGTTTTAGGAATCCCGGGCCGCCCCGCTCTTTTAACGACGACGGAAGAGAAAGAAACTTTTATCCGCTCGCTTGGACTTGATTTTATCTTGCTTCCTTTTACGCGAGAAGTGGCTGCCCAGCCGTTTCAAGAATTTGTGGGAAAGGAACTCATCGAAAAATTTGGAACGCGCTTTTTGGTGCTTGGGCACGACCATCATTTTGGGGCGGCCGGCAAGGGAAATTTTGAAGCAATTGTTTCGACATTTCCAGACTTACCTGCGATTCAATTATCCGCAATTTATAAGGACGGGGAACTTTTAAGTTCTTCTCGTATCCGTGACGCCTTGGAAAATGGGGCTGTGGAGCGGGCGAATTCTTTATTAGGGCGCTCTTACCGCATTCACGGACGTGTAGTGCAGGGGAAACGATTGGGCCATACGATTGGATTTCCGACGGCTAATGTTCAAACGGGTTCTTATAAATTAATTCCCAAGTTCGGCTCCTATGTGGCGAGCGTAAAACTTTCTGATTCAAGTGAACACCGCGCTGTGGTGAATATCGGGATTCAACCCTCTATTGGCGATTTGCCTCTTGCTGTAGAAGTACATTTGCTGGATTTTAGCGGAAATCTTTACGGACAAATGATCGATGTGGATTTGCTCACATTCATCCGGGCAGAGAAAAAATTTGAATCAATTGATGCTCTAAAAGCGCAAATAACTGCAGATGCGAATTTTGCCCGCAATTTCTAATAGGGAAATTTTTTAAAATTTGTTTTGAGGGACAGGGGATTGCTTTGTGGAGTAATAATTTTCGGCGTGAATTCTTCCCGCCGTGGTGAGCAAGGAATAACGAGACATTCCGTGCAACCGTTTAGCAGGTAATCTTTCAGCCTCTCCTTTCTAGGCCCGGAAAAAGGCTTTATCGCTCTCGCGCAGTTTAGCGACTCTTCTTGGGCTTTGCTTGCTCTGCTATAGACGCGTGGCCCGTTGCAATACCCTATAGCGAATTGTGGTGTTGCTCTTGTACAAGAGTCCACCGCCTCACCTCTTCTATTCTTTTCTGAAATTTTGGTGTCTATGCCTTTCGCTGCGTTCTTTTTTGATAACTTCTCGCTCTTCGGCGCGTTCCTTGCTCGGTTCATAGGTGCGGCCTTCTTTGAGCGATGTGCGCGATAGGAGCAGCCGGGAAACTTTGCCTAGCTTGAGGCGTTCAAGCGTATTCCTTATCCATACGCGGTTTTCGGGAATGTACCAGAAGAAAAATCTCTGTTGAGAACGCTTTTCGTCGATGCTCTTTGCGACAAAGAGAGGCTTCCCGTCGGGGTACATCGCCGCATAATACATTTCGGTGGAAATGGTCATCGGGGTGGGCGTAAAGTCTTGCACTTGTTCCAAGCGGAAGCCGAGCTGCTTGGTTTCGAGGGCGAGTTCCGCCATATCTTTTTCGGTGCAGCCCGGGTGACTTGAGATAAAGTAAGGGATGAGCTGTTGGTTCTTGCCGATACGTTTGCATTCCGCATCAAAGATTTCCTTGAATCTGTAGAACAAACTAAATGACGGTTTGCGCATTAAGCTCAAAACCTGATCGGATGTGTGCTCCGGGGCGACTTTGAGGCGTCCGCTTACATGGTTGCCGATGAGTTCGCGAGCATATTCCAGGTGGTCTTCTTTGAGGGCTTTGTCTGTAGTTTCTTGCAAAATGAGGTCGTAGCGGATGCCGCTTCCGATGAATAAATGCTTCACTTTCGGATTTTTTGAAATTTCGCGGTAGAGCTCGGTGAGTTCCTTGTGCCGAGTATCCATATTGTCGCAGATGCGGGGAAATATGCAGCTAGGCTTTGCGCATTTTTCGCAGCGGGAACGGTCCTTGCCCCGCATTTTATACATGTTTGCGCTGGGGCCGCCGAGGTCGGTGATCGTACCTGCAAAACCCGGCATTTGGGTAACGATGTCTACTTCGCGGAGGATGCTTTCTTTTGTGCGGCTTGCGACAAATTTTCCCTGGTGAGCATTGATTGCACAGAAACTGCAACCGCCAAAACATCCGCGATGCGTGTTGATCGAAAATTTGATCATTTCAAACGCGGGAATCGGTCCCCGCTTTTTGTAGCGGGGGTGAGGCGCTCTCATATACGGGTATTCAAAGCTCTCGTCGAGTTCGCCTTCTTCGAGCGGTGGGTAAGGCGGGTTAATTACCACCGTGACTTCGCCTGCGTCTTGTAAAATGCGCTTTGCGTGAATTTTATTGCTCTCGACTTCGGCTTTGCGAAATGCTTCGAACTGCGTTTTTTTATTTTGTATGCAGTCTTCAAAACTAGGAAGGATGAGGTCTTCAAAGTCCTTATTTTTGGGTACACGTCCTTTTGGAGCTAGGAAGACTGTCTGCGGAATGGAATTCATATTGGAAAAGGGCACTCCTTTTTTGAGAAGGCGCAGCAATTCCTTCATCGGCTTTTCGCCCATACCGTAAATCAAAAGATCCGCATTTGTCGAAGCGAGAATAGGCGGGAGGACTTTGTTATCCCAGTAATCGTAATGCGCTATACGGCGCAGGCTGGATTCGAGGCCGCCTAAAACTACGGGAACATCGGGGTAGAGTTCTTTTAAAATTTTGGCGTAGACGCTTGTTGCTCGGTCGGGCCTAAAGCCAGCTTTCCCGCCTGGTGTATAGGCATCGTCGCTTCGAAGGCGCTTGTTCGCAGTGTAGTGGTTTACCATGCTGTCCATACCGCTGGAAATGCCGAAAAAGAGCCGTGGCTTCCCCAATTTTTTGAAGTCGCGCAGGTCGTCCCTCCAATTGGGCTGTGGCAACACTGCGACACGGAGGCCTTCGTGCTCAATGAGCCTTGACATTACGGCATGCCCAAAAGAGGGGTGATCGACGTATGCGTCGGCAGAAACGATGATGACGTCAACAGAGTCCCAACCTCTTGCTTCCAAATCTTCTTTGGAAATGGGCAAAAATTCGCGTGCTTCCATAAAGTAAAGATAAAAATTTGCTGCGGGAAAAAGTGAATTTCCCATAATTAGTTCCCTGTAACTCGCTATGCTTCAGATCTACCCTCTGGCCTGTTGTGCAAAATATCGCCGTTATTTTGATGAAACTTTTGATGAAGAACTGATGTGAATATGAACCTTGTTTGCTTACAAAGTAAATTACTTTATATAAAGTAATATTTGAGGCTTCTAATATACTTGTAAGCATAAGGCTTGTTTTCCTATGCGGTCTGAGGAAACCAATATGCGTTTTACGTTTTGATATTGGAACTGTTGAGAAAGATGATAGACAACATATTCTGCAAGTTCCTGAATCCGTAGGCTACCTGTATCCTGATTTTTATTCGACATAAAACTCCGTGCTTTGCGCGGGGTTAAGGTTTTATTGAAGTACTGTAAGCGAGAAAAGGGGATGAAAGACATGGACCCGGACGAGGCAACGCCTCACAAGGAAGCCTGAACCCCTCATCGTTAAGAAAATGAAGTGATATAACGGATACACTACCGCCCAAAACAAGACAAGCCTTTCAAAGGAATTGACAGATTTATTTTTGACACTAGTGACAACGGATACAGGTATCGAGTCGTCCGGCTGTCTGCCCGCGATGAAATCCATGGGCTCTGCGAATGGAAAAATTTGACGGTCATTCGCGGAAATTTTCAGGAGCGTGTGCGCACGGCTGTATCCGCAAAAAATACTTGGGGGTTGTTTTTTCCGTCCACGGGTTACTTCGCGCACATGATCGGAGTGAACGAAAAAGTCTTTGTTAATTTGAAATGGGATTTTGCCTCCTAGACGGAAAGAATTTATCTTATACTTGAAGAGATAAATAGGAAGGAAAATATTTTATGGAAAAAATACTGATCATCGGCGGGGTTGCGGCCGGAGCTACTGCGGCAGCCAAAGCGCGGCGCATTTCTTCTACTGCGGAGATTACGATTCTCGAAGCGGGGCCGGACGTCTCCTTCGCGAACTGCGGTCTTCCTTATTTTCTGGGCGGGGATATTCCGGAGCGATCCTCGCTGATCCTTCAAAGTCCGGAAAGCTTTTGGGAACAGTACCGGATTAAGGTGCTCGTCAATACCCGCGCGGAAAGTCTCGACCGGCAGAAAAAGCGCGTCATCGCGAAAAATGCGTTGAACGGCGAAGTGCAGGAATTCGAGTATACGAAACTGATCCTCGCACAGGGAGGGCTCCCTATCCGTCCCGCGCTTCCCGGCGTGGATCATCCGCATGTGTTTACGCTCTGGACACTTCAGGATATGGACCGGATTCACCTGTTCATCAAGGAGAAGAAGCCGAAAACGGCAGTTATCGCCGGCGGTGGATTCATCGGGCTCGAAATGGCCGAGGCTCTCGCCAAGCGCAATATTCTAGTACATATCGTGGAAAAGCTTCCCTACGCCATGGGAATCATGGACCCCGAATTCGCTGGATTCATTCAGGAAGAGCTTTTCGCTCATGGCGTTTCGCTCCACACTGGCGTGGGCGTAACGGGCATTACCCCGGAAGTGGTGGAGACAGAGGACGGGAACGCCATTCCTGCGGATATGGTGCTTCTCTCCATCGGCGTGCGCCCCACCCTCGCTCTTGCGGAGAGTGCGGAACTTGTTATCGGAAAGGCCGGAGGCCTGCTTGTGGACGAGTACTTGCGTACAAGCGATCCCGATATTTATGCCGCGGGCGATATGGTGGAGATCGAGCACCGCGTGCATCACGGGAAAGTGCGCATTCCGCTTGCGGGGCCGGCGAACCGCCAAGGACGCATCGCTGCGGAAAACGCACTCGGTGGCAAGCAGCCTTACGCCGGAGCTATCGGAACCTCCGTCGTGAAGGTTTTCGACGCCATCGCCGGCATGACCGGCCTTTCGCTCAAGGCCGCGAAGAAACTAGGACTCGATGCCGAAGCCGTGACGGTGCACAAGGAACATCACACGGCTTACTACCCGGGTGCAGAGCAGGTCTCCGTGCGCCTCGTCTACGACAGGAAAACGGGACGGATCCTCGGCGGGGAAACCGCCGGTTATGCAGGCGCCGACCGCCGCCTGGACGTCGTTGCCACGGCCGTGTTTTCCGGCATGACGATTCACGACCTCGCTTCGGTGGACTTCGCCTATTCGCCACCGATCGGCACAGCCAATGACGCGCTCAATATGACCGCATTCGCCGCCGAGAACAGGGCCTCCGGTTTCAGCCCTTCTCTTGTGGCAGAAGAACTGGATGACTTTGTGAGTACACGGCGGCCTGCCATTGTGGATGTGCGCGATAGCTTCGCCTTTGAAAAAGGGCATATCGATGGCGCGGAAAATATACCTCTGGAATTCCTCGCGGAAAAGCTTTCCGATTTTCCATCGGATGCATCATTTCTCATTTACGATGACAACGGGAAAAAGGGGCATCAGGCACTCCGGCTGTTGCTCGGTCTCGGAAGGACCGACGTGCACTACATCTCGGGAGGGTTCGCTTCCGTGGCGCGCCATGCGCGGGCGGAAAAATTCAGCGCCTTCCAGGTTCAGCTCCCGGTGATCACCCAGAAAAACACGCCAACCCCTGCGGCAAAAGAAACGCGACCGGAAACCATCTATATGCGGATCGCCCGTCAAAATGCAGAACGGCGCGAAAGGGATGCCGCAGGACCCCTCATCATCGACGTACGCACGCCGAAGGAATTCGCGAAGGGTGCGTACCCGGGGGCGATCAACATTCCTCTGGACTCTCTTCCAGACCGCATCGAAGAACTCGGCGGAAAGGATCGCTATATAACGCTTTACTGCGCCTCTGGCGCGCGGAGCGCTTATGCGGCCCGTCTGCTTGAGGAACGGGGATTCACTCACATTACGAATGGAGGCGGCATCATGCAGATGATGCGGAAGAAGTAGTGGCGGACCAGTTTCTCTAAAAATTCATGGATGACGAGCCGTTATAAGAGATGGCCGTTAGAAGAACCGCCGTGCTCTGCGCGGGGGTTTCGTATTCTATAGCCATGCTTGCCGCTATTGCGTATAAATTCAAAAAAGTTATGAGTGTTCTTTTTGTGCTGCTCTTATTTTTGCAAAAAGCTAGGTAGGAATCCGGAGCAAAATATATTCGCTGGTAAATCGGTTTATGTAATGAATTTTTGATAGTGATTTTTTAAGCGCTGACTATTTATGAGATCGAGACGAAATACGTTCCTGTCGGGCAAACGAAGTACTTGCGAAAAATAAAGAAACCGCCAACAACCCTCTCGGACGGGAACTGATAACGCTAGGGCTTGTGAATATGACTTCAGTGCATACCAAGGGAAGCTTTTCGGTTTGCTATCCGGGAAAATGCTTCGGCAATAATCTTTGCGCATAACCACCCTAGCGGAAGAAGCGAGCCCTCGGACGATGACATACAAATTACAAGGATGCTGGTCAAAGCCGGAGCCATATTGGACATTCCCGTGCTGGATCACGTCATCATTGCGGACGGACGGTGTTACTGCATTGGCCCCCCCCCCGCTCG
>JALNVO010000088.1 GCA_023231365.1 Fibrobacteraceae bacterium
AGCGGTGATTCCGCACAAGCGAAAGGAAGGAAAAAATGCGAGAGCGCACCAATGCGAGGAACTTTTTTTTGTCGAGCGTAATATCGTCCGCAAGCGCGTCTTTACCGAATGCCTTTTCTGGAGCAGCTTCTTTTGCCTCGAATTCGGGGTTTTTAAGGCGTTCCCATTCTTCAAGAAGACTCGAATCCGTGCGGCGGATCATCTCGCCCAAATAACTTTCCATTTCAGAGACTTCTTCGGTCTTAAAGGAGTCCGGAACCGTTTGTGAAAGCACTTTATAAACGTAATTGATATGGCGGAGGAGCACCGCTTCGCATTTAGAAAGTCCGTATTTTTTCACATAACCAGAAAAGGTGTCAAAGTTTTCGATCATTTCGCGCACGATCGACTTGGGTTCCACATTCAAGTTCCCCACCCATGGATGTTCTTCGCGGAAAGCGTCAAATGTCGTATAAATGAACTCCGAAAGAGGCTTTGGATATTCCACCTTATCGAGCTCATCCTGAATCTTATTATAATCCGCACGTTCCGCCTTGAGTTCCGCATAGCGGGCGTCGCGAGCCTTGGATTGCTGCACGCGGAGAATCGCATCTGGATTTTCCACGATCGATTCCACAAGCGAAATTAAATCGAAAGCAAAATCGGGGTTTTCCTTATCCAGCTTGGGAAGCGTGTCCAATAGATAGAGAGAAAGCGGCTCATTCATCGCAAAGTCGTTTTGCAAATTCACATTTACGCGCACCCGGGCTTCGCCCTTCTTTGCATGGGGAATAATCTCTACGATCTTCTTTTGCACTAGCGAGCGGAAGAGCTGGAATGCGCGGTGCATCAGTTCCTTTTTGCGCTTATTCGTCTCATGAGAGTTGCGGATGAGGCTCCGCATCGCAGCCGTTCCATCCGTTTTTCGGGAAAGCATGTTGATGAGCATTCCATGCGAAACATCAAAGCGGGACACAAGAGGCTCAGGCGGAGAATCGATAAGGCGTTTGAACGTACTTTCGTCCCACGGTACAAAACCGTGCTCTGGAGGTTTCCGCTTGACAAACTTCTTGCCCGATTGCGAAGACTTTGCAGCAAGCCGCGCATTTTCAATTACATGTTCTGGAGCCTGCGCTACCACATACCCCACATCATCAAAACCTTTGCGGCCTGCGCGCCCGGAAATCTGATGGAAATCACGGGCTGCAAGAATAGCCGTTTTATCGCCCGAATACTTGCAAAGCTGCGTAAAGAGAACCGTGCGGATGGGCACATTCACTCCCACGCCGAGCGTATCCGTCCCACAGATTACTTTCAGCAAGCCCTTTTGAGAAAGTTTTTCCACCAAAATGCGATACTTGGGGAGAAGCCCTGCATGATGAAGGCCAATCCCCTGCTTGAGGAAGCGCTTAAAATCCGGGCCGTACGGGCTTGAAAAGCGGACCTTTGATATTTCCCCGGCAATCTTCGCCTTCTCTTCTTTTGTACACAAATCAAGGCTCGTAAAATTCTGGGCGCTTTCCGCTGCCGAACTCTGCGTAAAATGCACAACGTACACCGGGGCCTTGCCCTCGTTCACAAGTCGCTGTACGGCAAACGAAAGTTCATCCATCGAGTATGAAAACTCGAGAGGTACTGGCCGCACTGCAGACGATACCGTCACGCAGGGTTTCTTCGTCAAATTCGAAAGGCACTGTTCAAAGAAGTCCGTCTTGCCGAGCGTTGCCGACATCAAGAGAAATCGCGATTGAGGAAGCGTCAAAAGCGGCACCTGCCATGCGACTCCGCGTTCTTTGTCCGAATAGTAATGGAATTCGTCCATCACCACATCTTGAATATTCAGAAGTTCACCCTCGCATAGAGCGCGGTTTTCCAAAATTTCTGCAGTGCAGCAAAGAATGGGGGCTTCCATATTTACTGTCGCATCGCCCGTAGAAAGGCCTACATTGTCCGCGCCGAATTCGCGGCAAAGCGCCATCCACTTTTCATTCACCAACGCCTTGATGGGGCAAGTATAAACGGAACGATGCCCGAGCGAAAGGCTCATAAAATGGAGCGCCTCAGCCACCAAGGATTTTCCGCTTCCGGTGGGCGTATTCAAAATCACATTCTTGCCATCGAAAAGCTCTAGAATCGCCGTTTCCTGCGATTCATACAAATTAATTTTCCGCTCTTCCGCCCAAGTAATAAAGCGACCGAGCAAATCCTCGGAAGAGAGATGTTCATCTTTAGCAGGAATAAAATCTTGAAGGGTCTTGGACATAAAATTTTTAACTTTTCATAAAAAGGAGACGTCAAAAAAGTTTCACGGAAGGAAATTTAACTAGAACTCGGCAAGAATACTTGATGTTTGCTATTCAATACCAAGAATCCCAGAGCAAGAAAATAAGACTCTGGGGAGCGGAAAGACCTCTAAAAAGAACTTTGCAAAAACAAAGGTAAGCGAAACCTAACAAAGAGAGAAACAAATACAACCCTTTTTACCGCGAATGAATTTTTGAGATTTCCCCTAAAACGAAGAAAGACCGCAAAGAATTGCGGTCTCCCAATCTTACATCACAGACTTCGATTAGAAGCGGCGCGGTCCACGAGGACGAGCTTCGCGAGGCTGAGCTTCGTTGACGCGGAGCTGGCGTCCGCCAACATCCTTGCCATTGAGCTGTTCGACTGCTTGAGCGGCAACAGCATCGTCTTCAATTTCAACGAAACCGAAGCCCTTGCTGCGACCAGTGTCGCGGTCCATGATGATCTTTGCGCTCTTCACAGCACCGAACTGCTCGAACAACTTGCCGAGGTCAGCGTCTTGGAACGTAAAAGGGAGATTACCAACATAAATGCTTTTCATAATTAATCCAGGCTGTTAAAAGTGAAGCCTAAACCAATTATAGAACTATTTTCAACTTAAAGGAATGAATTTTTTGGAAACAATTGGCATTTTTCGCAGCTTTTTTCACCTTTTGAGGGGTAAATATAAAGATTTTCTGGGTCTGGACACCTTTCTAGCGAACCATCCGGTAGTACCCATAGCTCTTTTCCTAAAAAAGGGCAACTTCTGACCGAGGTCTTCCCCATAGGATAGAGAAACGTCCCTTCCACAAGCATAGGACTTTTTTCTTTGTAACAGTCCTCGGCATCCAGTTCCAGATTTTTTCTCATTTGTTCTGGAGCACAGGAGAGGAATACGGCCCGATTGAGTTTCACCCGGTCGAACCCCAACCGGGAAGCCAAGTTCAATACTAAAGTAACTTCATCTCTATTCTCTTTGCACACTGCCATCTGGAGCGAGAGCGAACTCACAAGCACACCTTGTTTTTTAAGTTCTTTCCGGGCAACGGACAGGCGTTCGAGGTTCAACACAAATTCTTCTAGAGAAAGTCCGGGGCAAAGCCGTTGCAGCGTCTGCTTTTTCAATCCCCAAATGCTCACCTTGATATCCCGGCATACGGACAAGAGTTTATCCGTCCAAGAGGCCAGACCTCCGGGGAAAGTCCCATTGGTCGTCACATTCAATTTAATTCCAAGTTCACGGCAGAGTAAAATCAATTCATCAAAATGTGAATAAAGTAACGGTTCGCCCATTGTACTCGGTATTACTTCACGAAGTCCGCAGGCGCTGTATTTGCGGATAGCCGCTTCAGCAACTTCAAAAGGCATTTCTCCTTTGCCAAAAGGAGAAGCGCTCTGTTTCAAAAAGCAGAGCGTACAATGCAAATTACACTCATCCGGATTCGTAACAAGCGTAATCCGCCAGGGGCTTTTTGTTATTTTATCCGTATTCAACATTTCATATTTCCCTTTTAGGAAAGGTACAAAAAAGGCTCCTTTCGAGGAGCCTTTTGCAAATTGCGATGCAGGTTACTTGATGATGAGCATTGAATCATCCCAAGATTCATGCTTTTCAAATCCGAGGAGATTCGCCGTAGTTGCCGCGAGGTTCGAGAGGCCCCACGAACCATCTTTGAGGGAAACTTGGCCGCCGGTGACGTTGTCGTACAAAATGCACGGCACCGGATTAAGCGTGTGGGAAGTCTTCGCCTTGAAGGAACCATCCTTGTTCATCTTAGGAGCGCCGGACTTATCGAGCTCATACATTTCATCGGCGTTACCGTGATCTGCGGTGATGATAGCGACGCCGCCCATTGCATCGAGCACAGGGAGGAAGCGGGCCAAGGCCAAGTCAACGGCTTCCACAGCCATGGTTGCAGCACGGAGGTTGCCCGTATGACCGACCATATCGCCATTCGGGAAATTGCAGCGGAGCGTATTGTACTTGCCGCTTTTCACAGCTTCAATCATCGCATCGGTAATTTCTGCGGACTTCATCCAAGGGCGCTGTTCAAACGGGATGACATCGGAAGGAATTTCGAGGTAGGTTTCTCCATCGAACTTATTGCTGCGGTTTCCGTTCCAGAAATAAGTCACATGGCCATACTTTTGCGTTTCAGAACAAGCAAATTGCTTGAGTCCCGCATTCGCAAACCATTCTCCGCTTGTATTCTCAATCGCCGGAGGCGGAACCAAAAAGCGCTTCGGGAGCTTGAGATCTCCATCATACTGGAGCATGCCCGCATATTCCACCTTAGGCGCGCGGACGCGGTCAAATTCAGAGAAGTTGACTTCTTCAAATGCGCGGGTAATTTCAATTGCGCGGTCACCGCGGAAATTGAAATATACCACGGAATCCCCGTCTTGTACGGTTCCCACAGGTTTGCCGTCCTTGGCAATCACAAAGGGAGGAAGATCTTGGTCGATGGCTTTTGTCTCACCGCGAAGCGTATTGATTGCTTCAGTGGCACTGGCAAACAAACGTCCTTCGCCGAGCACGTGAGTTTTCCAGCCGAGTTCCACCATTTTCCAGTTCGCATTATAGCGGTCCATCGTAATTTTCATGCGTCCACCGCCACTTGCAATGCAAACGTCAAAGTCCGGAGCGCGGAGTTCATCGAGAAATTTTTCAAACGGGCCTACGTAGTCAAGAGCAGAAGTTTCGGGAACATCGCGCCCGTCCAAAAGAATATGCACGCGGACCTTCTTAAGCCCTTCCTTCTTAGCTTCTGCGACCATCGCCTTCAAGTGGGCGATATTACTGTGGACGTTTCCATCGCTAAAAAGTCCGAGGAAATGCAGGGTGCCATTCGTCTTGCGGGCGTTTTCGGCGATTTCCTTCCACGCGCTGCGCTTGAAAATTTCCCCGGATTCAATGGACTTGGCAACGAGAGCCGCGCCCTGTTCATAAACTTGACCTGCGCCAATCGCATTGTGTCCGACTTCGGAGTTGCCCATATCTGCATCGGAAGGCATACCGACAGCCGTTCCATGAGCCTTGAGGAGCACATGGCTGTACTTTTGCATCAAACGGTCGAGGAGGGGCTTGCGGGCTTGGGCAACGGCGTTGCCTTCTTCCTTTGCACTATAGCCGACACCATCCATGATGATGGTGACGATAGGCCCCTTGATTCCTTGGAACTTTGAAAGTTTTTTAAGCATCTTTAACTCCGAGATAAGTTTTCTGTTTACAATCTAGCAAAAAAGGCTCCCATCACGGGAGCCTTTTCTCTTGCAAAGCCTTAGCAGGAAATCAATTCCACACACCCCAAACGGTGAGTTCGACAGAAACGTCCGAATCAGCAGTAGACGGATTTGTCATAATCACAAAGAAACCCTTGCCCGTAGCGGCATCATATTCTGGAGTAACTACTACATAGAAGTTCCCATAAGAAACGTCATCGGCATAATAGGTCAAATTACCTGCATTATAAGAGAAATCGCTTGTATAAACCGGGTTCGGAACCTCACCGGCATTGTAACCACTCTCTTCTTCACCGATCTTGGCATAAGATGTCGCTCCCAATTCTTTACCCGTAAAGAGTATGGCCTCGCCATTTTCTCTTGACACATAAAGATCAATAGATGCCGCATTCGACTGCAAAGCATCGGACGTATAAGGGACCATATTGTCCAAATCAATGCCAGAAGCCGTAGCAGAAGTCTTTGTAGAAAGCGTCACCGTTTGCGTCGTCATTGCAATTTTTACCGATTCCGAAGAAGAACTGGAAGACTCTTCCGTTGCGCAAAGGCTTTCAGACTTGGAAAAAGTCGTCGAATCCGTCTTCACAATCTTGTTAGTCGCATAAACAATGAGATAAACTTTATAGGATCCGCAAGTGTTAAACGAAGTGAGATCCAGGACTGGCGAAAGTTCATTGGTAATGTTCAATGTCTGCCGGTTGGAATACGCTATGGGATTCATAGAGAATTTGACATCATTCATCAAATAGCCATCGGAAGTAGCAAGTTTAATGGATACGGAATCCAAATAAACCGTAGAATCCGCCACCTCACTCACAGAAACGGTACCCGTCAATTTAATGGACGTTTGAGTTACCGGAACCGTTTTAAAATTTGAAAGCGTTATCGCCGAATCACCCGATACCGTCGGCAAATCCACCGGCTGCGAATAACTCGAAGAGGAGCTGCTGCTGCTCCCTCCCTCCGTAGACCCGGAAGAGGAATCTCCGCCGCAGGCGAAGAACGTGAGTGAGAGTGCGGCTACGGCCGCCAAAGACAATTTTTTGAGCTGCATAAAGGCCTCTTTGTTTTCTTCACAGTTGAAAATACACAAAAAAATCGGGAAAGGATAGACCCGGAAAGGCTTATTCCTTCCGGGAGAGAATTAAATCACGCAGTCTTGCCGCTTCTTCAAAGTCAAGACGGGTTGCCGCAGCCTGCATTTTGGCTTCCAACTCCTCAATAGTCGAAAATTCGTCCGGATCTTCCACCTGCGAGGGCATTTCAACCGCATTCTTGCCTTTTTTCGATTTTTTTCCCTTGTTCATAATATCGCCAAGCGGATCCGACATTTCCAAGTCTTCATCTAATTTACGGGCAACGGATTGCGGTACGATACCGTGTTCCTTATTGAACGCCTCTTGCACAGAACGTCTGCGCTTAGTTTCGGCCAAGGCCTTTTCCAAGCTTTCTGTCATTACGTCGGCAAACAGAAGCACCTTGCCATTTACATTGCGGCTGGCACGGCCCATCGTCTGAATAAGACTCCGGTAATTGCGCAAAAATCCTTCCTTGTCCGCATCGAGTATCGCCACCATTGACACTTCAGGAAGGTCCAAGCCCTCCCGGAGAAGGTTGATACCCACAAGCACATCGTAGTCGCCCTTGCGGAGATCCTTCAGAAGTTTGTGGCGTTCGAGCGTTTTAATCTCCCCGTGCAAATAGCGGGCACGCACATTAGCCTCTACCAAAAAATCCGTCAAGTCCTGCGCCATCTTTTTGGTAAGGGTCGTTACCAAAGCGCGTTCACCGCGTGCGGTTACTTCGCCGAGCTTTTTAAGGAGCACATCCATCTGCCCCTTCACCGGATACATCTCTATCTGCGGGTCGAGAAGCCCTGTCGGCCTATTAATTTGTTCAACAATAGCACCGCCCGTTTTCCGGAGTTCATAATCGCCGGGAGTCGCGCTCACAAAAAGCACCTGCTTCGGGTAAACGGCTTCAAATTCGCCAAAGTTCATCGGGCGGTTATCGAGTGCACACGGGAGTCTAAAACCGTATTGCACAAGCGTCGTCTTGCGGGACTTATCACCCTCCGACATTCCGCCGATCTGCGGGACGCTCACATGACTTTCATCGATCATCATCAGCCAATCGTCGCCAAAATAATCCAGTAGCGTGAAAGGCCTCGTTCCCGGCATCCGCTCTTCAACAATGCGGGAATAGTTTTCAATACCGGAGCAAACGCCCGTGGCGCGGATCATCTCCATATCATAGCGGGTACGGCTTTCCAGTCTCGCCTTGGCGAGCACGCGCATATCCGCTTCAGCCACAAGCCCCATTTTGCGGAGTTCTTTTTCTTCTTTTTCGTAGGTCTCCACGCGCAAGTTCAGTTCTTGCTGGATGTCCTGCGCTATGCGGTCGCGGGAATCTTCGCGGGTCACGAAATGCTTGGCGGGAGCGATGCGCACATCGGCAAGTTCTTCCAAGGCTTCACCGGTCAACAAATTAAAACGGCTGATGCGGTCTACAGTATCTCCAAAAAGTTCAATGCGGATTCCCACATCGTCATAGCTCGGATACACTTCAATTACATCACCCCGCACGCGGAACGATCCGCGTTCTAGTGCAAAGTCATTGCGGGAATATTGAATGTGCACGAGTTCCATCAAAATCAAATCGCGTTCCTTGACCTCGCCCTTCTTGAGGCGCACCATCAAGTCAAAATATTCCCGCGGGCTCCCCAAGCCGTAAATACAGCTCACGCTCGCTACGATAATGGTATCGCGACGGGTAAGGAGATTGCTTGTCGCGCGCAACCGGAGCTTATCTATTTCATCATTGATGGATGCGTCCTTTTCAATGAACGTATCCGTATGGACGATGTACGCCTCGGGTTGGTAATAATCATAATAGCTTACAAAGTATTCCACCGCATTATTCGGGAAGAACGCCTTGAATTCCTGGTAGAGCTGGGCCGCAAGCGTCTTGTTGTGAGAAAGCACGAGCGTTGGCTTTCCCACGCTCTTTATGACATTCGCCATCGTAAAAGTCTTGCCCGAACCCGTGACGCCCAGAAGGCATTGGAAATTCTCGCCGCGGTTAAATCCTTGGCAAAGTTCCTCTATAGCCTGGGGCTGGTCGCCGGAAGCATTGTACGGACTCTGCAAATCGAATTCGGCCCGCGTCGGCTCCAAAAATTGCGGAAGCGTCCCCGGCCTACTCTGTTCAGGAGTAAGTTTTTTTAGTATCTGTTTTTGGTAGGGATCCGGACTGATCGTTTTGCGTGCGCGAGCCATGCCCCAAATATAGACATTTGTGCACTATTCTAGGGAATGAATCTGGGTAATCTTGAAATTCCCCGCCGGATGTTCTGCCTGAAAAAGCAAACAATACCGGATGAATCTTAGCAATCGTTCTTTTACATCCGAATTTCCGCATCTGCAGTAAACGGCAAATCCTCGGCGCGCGGCGCCGCCACAAAAACTTGGCATTTCTTTTGGCGGATGAGTTCAGAAACGGCCATACGGCGAAAGGGATCGAGCTCTGCAAAAACATCGTCCAGCAGAAGAACGGGAGACGCTAAATGGGAACTCGCAATATCCGAGGCTGCGAACCGGAGGGCTATTGTCGCGCTACGGCATTGCCCCTGGGAACCCGAATAGCGCATCTCGTGTCCATGCAAGGAGAGAAATAGGTCATCCTTATGCGGGCCCGCTAAAGTAATTCCCTGCATCCGTTCTGCAAAGTCGAGCGTATCCAATTTTTCGGCAAATTTTGTGCGCAACGATTTCTCGAGAACTTCCGAAGAGAAATCCACCGAGCTTTTATACGATACAGCCACTTCATCCGCAGTACCCGCAAGACGTTCGTAATACGCACAAATTATAGGAGCAATTTCATTAACGAGAGCAAAGCGCTCCACCCAGAGCTTTGCCGCTAGATCCATCAATTGCTGTGTGAGCACCGAAAAAAGATCTTCACCGCCGACAGCTTCGCCGAGCTTGTTCTGCTTCAGCCATTGGTTGCGCTCCAAAAGTACGCGGCGGTAACGCCTGAGCAAGTCCGCATTCCGGGCATTCTTAAAGCACAGAAGTTCGTCCAGATAACGGCGGCGGTTTTCGGGTGCGCCGCGGACCATCTCCATATCGGCCGGTTGCATTATCACCGCAGGAATGTTACCAAAAAAGGCGGATGCACTCTTGCATTCCACACCATCCTTTTTGGCGGTAATTCCCCGCGCCCGGTTAATGGAAATCGCACGAGATAAAATAGAGGGCTCGTCCGCAGAAAGGAAGAGCTCGCCCCTCAGAATCATCTCCTGTAAGTTCCAGGAGATAAGGTCATTCAGATTGCGGCTTCTAAAAGAAAACCCTTCGCAGAGAAGGTACACCGCTTCTAAAAGCGTCGTTTTCCCCGTTCCGTTCTTTCCAGAAATAATCGTTATGCCATCCCCGAACGTCCAATTTCCTTCGCGGAGATTGCGCATCGAAGAAAGGTATAGCGAACGGATCATTTTAGGATACCTCTAAAAATTCATTTTTATGAAATTGTCAATAACACATCACAATAGTGGGCTTCGCCCAGTCGCCGGGTCTCAGCAATGCAAAAGCAAGCTTTTGCGCTGCATTCGACCTTTGCGACTG
>JALNVO010000089.1 GCA_023231365.1 Fibrobacteraceae bacterium
CTCAAGTTGATCCCGATAGCACTCAAATATGCAAGCATTGCAGATGGAAACGGCGATGGTCTTGCCGAAAAGGTTATCGTAGACTTTGCTTCCGCAGTCGATGCCCGCCACGCACCCGACAGCCTCTCCGTCATTTTCGGAAGCGCAATCCCTGAAACACTCTGGACAAGCGCGCTCACTTGGAATACGGACCGCACCGAAGCCGAACTCGGATTATCCAAGCCGTTCTCGCTCGGCAATACGAACGGAAACTATTCCGGCCTCTCTTACAAAGGCGGACAGCTCGTCGGAGCAGGTCTTGTCGTACAGCACAAGGGTTCCGGAGCGAACTATGAAAGCGATTCTACACTTGCCGAGGATTTAACGGGACCTGTAATAGTCGAGGCATCTGCAAAATCAACAGGCACAGTCATTACGCTTCTTGCGATTCCAAGCGAACCTTTGCTCGTCAACGATTCCACTCTTACGCTCATCCAGCGCGAACGCAAAGGCCCCATTGCAGTCAAGGCTTCCAACTGGAAAAACGGCACGGCTTCATTCACTCTCATCTACTCCAAGGATGAAGAATCAGCCGTCATGGAGGGCGACCGCATCCGCTTTGCCCCGCTTGATGCAAGCCTGTTCATTGATAAAAACGGCAACTTGCCTTCTCTTCAAAATCCTTGGGCAACTGTAACAGGTACGGGAACTCCCAGCATAGACTTCTCCTTCAATCCGATAAACCCTGTAATGGACGTTTCACAAAGTACATCTGCCGAAGAAATTCCTTCTAGCGGAGCCGATTACCGTTTGTTCGTCCTCAACCAAAATACAAGCAACTGGGATATCTTCGAAAACGGTCTTTTCGTAACAAGCATAGATACAGCAAGTTACAACTTCTCCGGTGCAGTCTTCGAACTGCACATGGGTGTTCCTCGCGGGACATCCTATACGGAAGCTCCAGCCTGGGATAGTCTAACTGTCGCATACGATATTCCCTTCTACTCCAATCTCGGAAGTTACGTGAACCGCTTCAAAGGAAACTTCACGGTGACATCTAAATACCTCTCTTCCGATAATCAAGTACAAATGCGCTTTGAATGGCTTTCTCACGGAACAAAAGGAATCGTTGCAGAAAACGGAAAGGCACTCGGTACCGGAGCTTACATTGCAAAAGCAGGGATAAAGACCCGGTTCTTTGTCAATAAGGATCAAACCACTGAAATAAAGACCCGGTTTACATCAAAAGACCATTGTAACATAACGCGGACTTTCGGCATTCAACGAATCCGCTGAATATTTCCAAGCCTTTTTGCCAAGCACGCCTATCGGCGTGCTTTTTTTTGCTTTTTCATTTTCCTTCTTTCTATTTTAAGTGTAATTTTATGGATACTCAAAAGGTCAGGCATGAATAATTTCGTATTGAGTATACACTTTCTGCATGGGGGCATATCCCTCATCTGTTTCTTTATCCTGATCGCTCTTTTTATTACGGTCGTATTTTCCAACCGATTTGAAAAAGAATTCCGCATTCCCATGGGTTATGTCGTAGGGCTTGATCTCGTGTGGAGTTTTATCGCTGTTTTTGAACAGCTTCCCGCCCCTTACATCACAGAAGAAGCGCGCTATTGGCTATACATAGCCGGAGCATTCTGTTGGGTTCAATACGGGTATGCAATCATTCTAGTAACCTCCACATTGACCAAAACAAAGATCCACCATTTCTGGAACGCTTGGAATCTAATAGGAATCATCTATCTTCTCTTGACAGGGGTCACGAAAAAATTCTACACCGGCGTTATTGAAACCTGGTATGGATTTACCGCGACAAATGACATCATTGCCATTGTGGCCATTCTCGCATTCATGATTGTCCCTGTTGCTTTTAGCGCCTACATCGCACTAAAAAGCCTCAAAGGCGCAGAAGAGGAAACAAAGCCCATTTTCCGTGAAATTTTCGTCATTCTGACGACGGCTATTTTTGGCGGACTCATTATGGATGCGATACTTCCCGCATTCAATCTTTTCATTTACGGGGAAAGCGCAGCCATATTTCTTTTCTTTGTCACCATAGTACTCTGCCATGCGAGCCTTTCCATTTCACATTACAACATCAGCGTACAACAAGCAACGCAACTCATTATCCAACAGCTCGACGAAGGCGTCATCATTTTAAATGAACAGGGCGAAATTGAAATGGTCAACCCTGCAGCTTGCGCCATATTTTCAGTAAGAGAAAGTTCCCTTCTGCACAAATCCATCTTTCCCTATTTGCCAGAACTCAAATCACTCAACAACGCCAATTCAATACCGTTCCACTTGAGCCACGGAGACAACGAAATCACAGTAGCCGTTTCCATTTCTTCGCACACGGCCTATGGAGTTATCCGCGGATACAAACTCATCTTGCGCGATATTTCCCACAGTACAAATATACAGGAACGCTATGCAAAACTCCAAGCAGAAATCCGGGATGAGCGTTCGGCAAACAGTCTAAAAATGGCGGACCTCAAACAGAAATACCAAGAACAGCAAATATTCCTCCGCTCCCTTCTCAACAATCTGCCACTCCGTTTGTGGGCAAAAAATCTACAAGGCGTTTACACACAACAGAACAGGCACGACATAGAAGAACGCGGAAACCGGGCCAATCAAACGGACACTCCAAAATTTTCAAAAGAAGAACAGAAAATTCTATCAGCGCCGCAAAAAGAACTGATTATTGAAGAAACAAACTCAGATGCAGAAGGCAAGAAACATTGGTACAAAAAAACGATTTTACCCCTATTTGCCGACACCAACTCCATAGAAGGCGTTCTGGGACTCATTGAAGACACTACGAAGGTTCGCGCACTTGAAGAAGAACGCAACCAACTTAAAGAAAACTTGGCGCAAGCGTCCAAATTTGAAGATATGAGCAACGTCGCCGGAGGACTCGCCCACGATTTCAACAACATTCTCTCCGGTATCATCGGATATTGCGAACTCGCAAAAGCAACGCTCCCGAAAGATACTGAAAGCGAGAAATCGGATAAATACTTGGAACGGGCGCTCAAATCCGCCGACAGTGCAAAATCCCTAGTGCAACAGACGTTTGCAAAGCTCAAACACGAACAGGATAAAAAACCACAGAACTTTGACGTTGGTATTGTCATTGATGAAGTAAAAAATGAACTATCGGGGACACTCCCCCAGAACATTGAAATAAAAAAGGAATCCAATGAACGGATAGAAGCCTTTGGCGACACTACAGACTTCCACCGGATTCTGATGAATCTCGGCACCAACGCCATTTTCGCCATGAAGAAGAACGGAGGTACCCTCTATTACAACTACGCCAAAAAAATTCTTACAGAAAAACTTGTCACAAACTTCACGACAGTTCCTCCGGGAGAATACCTCTACCTTTCCGTAAAAGATACCGGAGAAGGAATTTCTCCTGACATTCTCAAGCGTATTTTCACCCCATTCTTTACGACAAAATCGCCGAACCAAGGGCTCGGACTCGGACTTTCGGTAACGCTCCGCCTCATAAAAGCGTCCGATGCCTACATCACCCTGGAGACGGTTGTCGGAAAAGGAACTACTTTTGAATTGTACTGGCCGCTTGGCAAAAAAAATCTGGAGGTTTCATAATGGCTAAAATTCTAATCATTGACGATGAAGAAGATATCCGCTCCGTTCTTGAGGATATGCTCAAAATGTCCGGATATGAGGTCGACACAGCGGAAGATGGCCGCAAGGCCAAAGAACTCTATGACAAGACAGATTACGATGCCATAATCACTGATATCATTATGCCGGAACAAGATGGTTTTGAAGTTATTCTCGACTTCCGCAACAAGAATCAATTGAACCGCGTCATCGCCATCAGCGGAGGGGGACGCACATCCTCTGACGATTATTTGAATACAGCAGCACACCTCGGCGTTTCTTCTGTATTTTCTAAACCGCCTAACTACAAGGATCTGCTCGCCAAAGTTGCAGAAGTCGTCACTCACTAAGGCGACTCACTGATGAACGTTCTCCTCGCAGATTCAAATAAGAAGTTCGTCGAAAGCGTTTCTTCCGCGTGGTCGCTACCCGACGTATCTCTTCTCACAGTTTCTGATTCCACAGCACTCTTTAATATCATTGAAGAGACTTCCGTGGATTTTGCTTTTGTGGATATATCGCTTCTGCTCCATAAGGATGTGGACGTCATCAGTTTTTTAAAAGAACACCATCCACAAGCAGAAATTGTCATTCTCTGTTCACAGGATTCCAAATTAGAAGCAGAAAGCGCGATTTCGCGAGGAGCCTCTTCTTACCTCATCAAGCCTATCAAACAGCGCGCGCTGGAAGACACCGCAAAAAAATACCTCCTCCGCATCAAGGCTTCGAGCGACTACCGGGAGATGGAAGACCACCTTCTTGAAAACCTCCTCGGAGATACGCCAGAAATGCAGAAAATTCTGCGACTGCTCTACAAGGTCGCACCTACGACAAGTTCCGTGCTCATTACCGGCGAATCCGGATCGGGCAAAGAATTCCTCGCACGCATCGTCCACAGGCTTTCCAAAAGAGCAAACGAGCCTTTCGTAGCGGTCAATTGCAGCGCCATTCCAGAGAACTTGGTCGAAAGCGAACTCTTTGGCAGCAAGAAAGGATCGTTTACCGGATCGACTACAGACAAAAAAGGCCTTTTTGAAGAAGCGAACGGCGGTACGCTGTTCCTCGATGAAATCGGAGAACTTTCTCAAGCCACACAAGTTAAGCTGCTCCGATTCTTGCAGAGCCACGAATCCCGCCGTGTGGGTGAAACAGAAAACCGTTACTTGGACGTGCGGATTCTTGCCGCCACCAATACAGACCTCGCTGAAGCAATGGCAAAAAAGACCTTCCGCGACGACCTCTACTACCGCTTGAACACGTTCCACATCCACGTTCCACCACTCAGGGATCGCCGTGTAGTAATTCCCAGCCTCATAAGATACTTTGTGCTTAAGTATGAAAAAGACCAGGGCAAGCTAATTCAAAAAATTGACCCAGCAGCACAAATGGCGCTTGCAACTTATAATTACCCAGGAAATGTACGAGAACTTGAAAATATTGTGGAGCACGCAATAGTCCTCTCCGAAAACGGAACGATACGCCTCGAAGACTTGCCCGAAGAATTAAGCTACCAAAAAACGCCGCACAGCGATTTGCTGATCGCCCCCAATCCCGGAACCCAAACACAAGCAACCATCACAAAGCCTGCAAATAGCGAAAATATTCCGCAAACAGCGGCGCCCAAAGCGATAACCTACGCGCCAACAAACGATATCATTACTTTGGACGAACTCGAAAAAAGGCACATTTTGCATGCCTTAGATGTTTTCAAAGGCAACAAGACCGAAGTTGCCGACCGCTTGGGTATTAGCCGGGCAACGCTCTGGCGCAAGCTCAAAGACCATAAAATCGAAATCTAATACAAATTATTTAAATGAGTATCATCGCGCAGGAAAGCGCACTTTCTTTGCGCGTTCCAGACCCCGGGAAATCAATCCCCTGCCCATGAGCCCAAGCTAAGCGTGCATGCGGAAAAAATTTGCGGACGGTCTCTAAAGACTCCGCAGCAATTGATTTCGGCGTAAAAGAACTGAAATTTGAACTCGCCAAAAGGAATCCGCCCGGAAGAAGAATTTGAGAAGCTCCCTCTACAAGAGTCTGAAAATCAGTTTTTACAGAGAAAACTTTGCCTTTGTTGCGGGCAAAACTCGGCGGGTCAAGCACAATCCCACCAAATTTATTTCCTTTTTTAATGCACCATTCCAAATATTCCTGCGAACTCCCTTTGAAGAACTCGCCCTGTTTGAGTTCCAAACCGTTCAAACGATAATTTTCGCGGCCCTTGTCGAGTATCTTACCGCTGATGTCCACATTCACCGCCCGCAAAGCACCACCCATACGGGCGTGTACGCCAAAGCTGCACGTATAGCTGAACAAATTAAGCACTTCAATCCCCCGGGATCGCTTTTCCAGATCCAGGCGACCTGCCCGCATATCCAAAAAGAGCCCGGGATTCACCGTATCCATCAAATCCACTTGAAACCGGGAAGTCCCTTCGCGGACAATAGCCGTGGCGGAAGATTTTTCCCCGATGTCTACCCGCATCTCCGGCTTTTCCAAAGACTTGCCCGAAGGTGAAAGGCGAAATTTGGTAACAAGGAACGCCGGGGATAGCACGCTCTTTACGGCATCCACGAGATCCGGTTCTCTAAAAAGGAGCTCCCGTCCAAAAAACTGTATTTGGTAATGATCGCCATACTTGTCGATAGCAACGCCCGGGAAATCATCTTCTGCACCGTCCACTACACGGAAAGCATCTGTTTCCTCAAAAAGCGGAGCGCGTTTCTCCAAAGCATTTTTAAGCAAAAAACGGAATTCGGGCACAGCTACTTTTTGTCGGGACTAAGTTGCATCACCTGGGCAACAAACTCGCCCACTTCCTTGAACTCGCGATAAACGGAAGCAAAGCGCACATAAGCTACCGGATCCACCTTGCGGAGTTCCGACATGACCATATTGCCGATGGCATCGTAATGCACTTCCTGATTTTCGCTCGCCATCAAGGAATTTTCAATGCGAGTTGCAATATCTTCAATAGTTTGCCGACTAACCGGGCGTTTTTTGCAAGCGGCATTTATCCCCGACAGCAACTTTTCCCGCATGAACGGTTCGCGGCTATTATCCCGTTTAATAACCGTCAAAGGAATCGCTTCAATATATTCATAAGTCGTAAAGCGGCGACCGCAACCGAGGCATTCGCGGCGGCGACGGATAGATACTCCGCTCGAACGGCTATCGACAACTTTGTCTTCCGCATGATGGCAATATGGGCAAATCATAGCCCGAATATAGATTTTTAAGATAAGCTTTTCTAAATTTATTTTGAAATTTTTCTTTTCGGAGATCAACCCAGATGAATATCCCGGAACCGCTGAATTTTATTCAAGAAATCATAGTTAACGACCTCAAAACAGGCAAGCGAACAAAAGTCCACACACGCTTTCCGCCAGAGCCGAATGGATACATCCACATCGGTCACGCTAAAAGCATCTGCCTCAATTTCGGCACAGCGCTCAAGTTCGGGGGCAAAACGAACCTCCGGTTTGACGACACCAACCCCACTAAAGAAGATGTGGAATATGTAGACTCCATCCGCGACGACGTGCATTGGCTCGGATTCGACTGGGAGAACCGAGAATACTACGCAAGCGACTACTACGACAAGCTCTATGAGTTTGCCGAAGAACTTATTAAGAAAGGCAAGGCCTACGTCTGCGAGCTCAAAGGCGACGAAGTTTCGGAGTATCGCGGAACGCTCACAGAACCGGGGCGCCCGAGTCCATGGCGAAATCGCAGCGTTGAAGAGAACTTGGACCTTTTCCGCCGTATGCGCGCCGGAGAATTTGAAGAAGGCTCCTGTTTCCTCCGCGCGAAAATCGATATGGCCCATCCGAATATGAACATGCGCGACCCGGCCGTTTACCGCATTAAAAAGGCAAGCCATCACCGGACAGGCAATAAGTGGTGCATCTACCCGATGTACGACTTCGCACACCCCCTCTCTGACTGGATAGAAGGAATCACCCACTCCATTTGCACTCTCGAATTTGAAGCCCACAGGCCGCTCTACGACTGGTTCTTGGAAGCTCTCGAACTCCCGGACCGCCCACAGCAAATAGAATTCGCGCGGCTCAACCTCTCTTACACGGTAATGAGCAAGCGCAAACTCCTCGAACTTGTACAGAGCAAGCGCGTGATGGGCTGGGACGATCCCCGGATGCCCACAGTGTGCGGACTCCGCCGCCGCGGGTACACCCCCTCTTCCATCCGCGAATTCTGCGAACGCATCGGCATCTCTAAAGCCGACAGCATGGTAGACATCAACCTTCTCTACTTCTGCATCCGCGAAGAACTCAACAAAAGCGCACAACGGGCGATGGCAGTCCTCGACCCGCTCAAAGTTGTGATCGACAACTGGGAAGAGGGACGCGAAGAAGAAGTGGACGTAGAAAACAATCCGGAAAACCCGAACGCCGGTAACCGCAAAGTCATCTTCGGCCGCGAGATCTATATCGAGGCTTCCGACTTTATGGAAAACCCGCCCAAGAAATATTTTCGTCTCAAGCCCGACGGCGAAGTACGCTTAAAAGGAGCCTATTTCATCAAGTACGTAGGCGTAGACAAAGACGCGAGCGGCAACATCACACAAATTCATTGCACTTACGACCCGGCAACCAAAGGCGGAGACTCTCCTGACGGACGCAAAGTCAAGGGTACCATCCACTGGGTATACGCACCAAAGGCCGTGGACGCAGAAGTACGGCTCTTCGACAATCTTTTCACGCTTGAAAACACGGGCGATATTCCCGAAGGCAAGGACCCGCTCGATTATCTGAACCCGAATTCAATGATCGTAAAACAAGCGAAGCTCGAACCAATGCTCGGCAAAGCAACGCTTGAGGACCGCTATCAGTTCATGCGCTCCGGATACTTCTGCCTCGATTCCCGCGATACACAAGAAGGCCGCTTGGTATTCAACCGCACCGTAGAACTCAAGGATTCCTGGGGAAAAGCCCAAGCAAAAGCCTAAGCAAGCAACTCATATTAAGTATCAAAGACTTTTTCCATCCAGGAAAAAGTCTTTTTTGCAGGTTCAAAATAAAGTAAGCTGGTTACAATCGTAAACAGCTTTGATCCAAAAACAGTGTTTCTTTAACCGAAGACTTCATAAATTACAGGAACCAAACACTCCCTGACGCCTTTTGAGGTCTCCTTTCCCCAAAAGGCGTCTTTTTTAGAAATTCACTTCCCTTTTCGGCTAATAGTCCTTTCTCAAAACCTCACCAATTCATTCCTTATTCGGGGCATAGACTTTATCGCGGATAAGTTCAAAACCCACTGAAAGTTGGACACCAACCCGCCCTGAAGATATCCGATATTTTAAGTCCATACTCTCATACGATTTCAGCATTGATGAATAGTCGTAATTCACTTCAATACCCACCCCATAAGGGAAAACGGCTCCCACACCGCCATTTGCAAAAAAATTCAATGGGCGCTCCCACCAATTTCCATCTTTGGTAAGAGGCAAGAGTGATCCCACTCTAACCACAAAATATGGTGAAAAAAAGCGATCCTCATCCACCGAACCAAACGAAATAACTCCCCAAACGGGAATTGCAGCAGGAGTGGCTTTATCGTCATCATCTTGTTGCGGGCTCTTATATGCAACCCCCAAACCGTAACGCATCAAACTGAATTCTGCTGTAGAAAGTAATTCCAAACCGCCTTCAAAAACGAGATCCGTATTCCAATGGATCTCCGATTCTACGCCTGTTGTATCCCTTACAACGGAAACTTTAGCCGGGGCAAAAAGTTCAATCAAAGGCCTTATTTCTAGAGAATACGCAATTTGATGCATACAAAGAAACATTAAAACAACGCAAAACAAAACTTTTGTCTTCATATTATTCTCTAGTTTATCCTCATTTCAATAAAAAGATAACTATATTGTAAACATTTTGTACGAAACACTGAATTTAGACATCAAAAAAACATCTAACGAAATTAAAAAAAGAGGTCTGTCGTGGTTAGGTTCTGGGTATTCTTCCTTTGTTCGTTGGCTTTTGCTGCCCAAGAGCACGGTGTCGTTTTTCCAATAACAACGATGCCCACACAATATTCTACGGCCGACAACTATTACGATACAACAGCAAGCAGCGGAGTACGCTTTTCGTTCGTCGCTGCTCAAGCAGGAAGCTACGCCGTCAAATTCCTCGGGCAAGCGGGCTCCGACTTCTATTCCTACAAGTACACATCATCGGCATTCAGCTCCTACACCAAACGCTACAACTTCTACAGCAGCAACAAATACACCTATACCGATACACTCCACCTAAATGCCGGGGATTCCGCCTTCTACAAAATAACGACATATAATAATTATAGTTCCGACTCTCTCGATACATTCCAAGCGGACTACACTGCACTAAAAACCTATACCGTCACCCTCGAAAGTTCTTCCCCGGAATGCTCCACCTCAGTCGCCATCGACACAGTCATCGAGGGATCGGTCCATTCCTACTTGGGCTACGGAAGGGCTGGTTACCGGCCC
>JALNVO010000090.1 GCA_023231365.1 Fibrobacteraceae bacterium
CAATTTATGCACTATTGGTAATCCTTCTTATTTTCCTTTTTTCCTATTCGCTATTTGGTGAAAAAATTTCCTACAACGACGGAGCGGGCTTCGACGGCGAATTCTATCGCAATGTAGCTCAAAATTTTTCAAGCGATATTCTCAATAATGGGTACGATAGTTTTAGGATACAAAGGATATTTCCTTTTTTTCTGCTCCACATTTTTTATTCCATCTTTTCAATTCCGGCAACGCATCAGAATTTGCTCTATGGGATGGGATGCCTTCAATGCATCAATCTATTTTCTCTCATTTTCTTTTTCTTCAAATTAGCAAAGCTTCTAAAATGGAGCGAGAACGTCATAGCGCTGCTTTTTGCCTGCCTCTTTTTCAACTATTACTTTTTAAAAAATTGCGGTTATGAACTTTTTCAAACAGATTCTTTTGCCATTAATTTATCTCTCATTTCCTATTACTTCCTCCTGCGGAAACAAGTCGCAGCCTCTTACATATCCGCCTTGATAGGATTTTTTACTTGGCCCACTATAACCACTATTTCTTGTATTTTAATTCTTTTTAATAAGCCAGTTTTGTATGATTTCCAAAAGGCCTCGTTTCCTTTTAAAACAATTCTCCCCCTTTTGTATTTTGCAGGATTCTGCTTCATCTACTTCGCTTTGTACCTTTGCAAAAGGCAAGCCATATTTTCATCCATTCTCATGTTTCCTGCTCCTTTTTACTATCTCATCATTACAGCATCGATAACCGCACTCTTTCTATTTTTCTTCCTGAGAAAGATTTCCCTATCCTTCATTCCATCCTATCGCGATTTTTTCAGTTGTCTAAAACCTAAAAAGTTCCTTCTTATATTAGCGTCCCTTTCCATTTTAAAATACGCATGCCACATTCTTTCCAATCAGGAATTTTATTACAGCAGGACTCTCTTTGCCCTCCAAATATATCTCCGTCCTCTAAAATACCCTTTAGTATTCCTGGTCAATCATATCACCTATTGGGGTATTTTCTTTATTCTCATCCTCTATTTTTTTCCTGATTTTTCTTCCGCTTTCATGAGTAAATCCCCAGGACACGTCATCGTTCTTTTCATTTTCCTGTTCTTCGCCCTAGATAGCGAAAGCCGACACATAAGTGCATTCGTCCCTCTGCTTTTGCCTTCTCTTGCCAATACGCTATCCCATATCCGCTTAAGCAAAAAATCGCTATGCGCCTTAATCACCTTACAATTGGCACTTTCACATTTTTATTACCCAATCAACGTCTCCGGCATCGAAAAGGCATTCGAAAACGGAGATTTCTTTACATTTCCCGCCCAGAGATATTTCATGAATTTCGGTCCATGGATGAATACAGAATCCTATCTATTTTGGTTGGCGACTTCCATTCTAGCAGCTTTTTTTACAATCGCAATTTTAAAAAGAGCCTCAAAAAAGACTTAAAAACAGCCCACTCAATACAGAGACCTTGAGCCTCTTCTTTTTTTTTTCTATTTTGCGCGCCAGTTTATCAATCTTCCCACGGATAAAATATGAACAACATTCACAATCATAGAAACATCGGTATCTCGGCCCATATAGACTCGGGCAAGACAACCCTCACAGAACGCATTCTGTTCTACACAAAGAAAATTCACGCCATTCACGAAGTCCGTGGCAAGGACGGCGTGGGTGCTACTATGGACTCCATGGAACTCGAACGCGAACGCGGCATCACCATTCAATCTGCTGCAACGCACGTTACCTGGAAAAACACCAATATCAACATCATCGATACACCGGGGCACGTTGACTTTACGATCGAAGTCGAACGTTCCCTCCGCGTGCTTGATGGGGCAATCCTCGTCCTCTGCGGCGTTGCAGGCGTTCAATCCCAATCCATTACCGTCGACCGCCAAATGCGCCGCTATCACGTGCCGCGCATCGCGTTCGTCAACAAGTGCGACCGCTCCGGTGCAAACCCGCTCCGCGTTGCCAAAATGCTCAAGGAAAAGCTCAACCACAAACCTTGCGTCATGCAGCTCCCGATCGGGCTCGAAGACAAGCTTCAAGGCGTGGTCGACCTTATCAAGATGAAGGCTTTCTATTTCGAAGGTGAAGACGGTCAGGACATCCGCGAAACGGAAATTCCGGCAAACCTCAAGGACTTAGCCACGGAATACCGCACCAAGCTCGTTGACTGCTGCGCAGACTACAACGACGCCGTGATGGAAAAGGCTATGGAAGGCGAATACAACGACATTCCAGAGGACCTCCTCAAGAGCACCATTCGCAAAGCCACCCTCAGTCTTGAAATCACCCCGGTATTTATGGGTTCCGCTCATAAAAACATCGGTATTCAAAAGCTTCTTGACGGCGTAACCGATTACCTCCCAGATCCGACCGAAGTTAAAAACATAGCTTTGGACGTCGATAACGAAGAAAAACAAGTTGAGCTCCTCGCCGAAGACAACAAACCGCTCGTCTGCTACGCGTTCAAGCTCGTGAACGACCGGTATGGTCAGCTCACTTACATCCGTATTTACCAAGGCTCCATCAAAAAAGGAGACTCCATTTACAATATGGCTACGGGCAAGAAAGTCGGCGTAGGCCGTCTCGTCCGTATGCACGCTGATGAAATGGAAGACATCACCGAAGCCGGCGCTGGCGATATTGTAGCTCTGTTCGGCATTGATTGCGCTTCCGGCACGACCTTCACTGACGGCTCGCTCCACTACAACATGACTTCTATGCACGTGCCGAATCCGGTTATCGAGCTCGTTATCGAAGCCAAGAACCGCGACGACCTTGCCAACCTTTCCAAAGCCCTCAACCGCTTCACCAAAGAAGATCCCACCTTCCAAGTCTATGTCGACAAGGAAAGCGGACAAACAGTCATCAAGGGTATGGGCGAACTTCACTTGAACGTGTACATCGAACGTATGCGCCGTGAATACAAAGTGGACGTCCAGACTGGAGCCCCTCAGGTGGCTTACCGCGAAACAATTACCCGCGCATCCAAGTTCGACTATACTCATAAGAAGCAAACCGGCGGTTCGGGTCAGTTCGCTAAGGTCGTAGGAGAAATGCGCCCGATGGTCGTCGAAGGCGATGCGGAAAACACATACAAATTCATCAACTCCGTCGTCGGCGGGCGTATTCCTAAGGAATACATCCCATCTTGCGATAAAGGATTCCAGAGCTGCATGGAAGCGGGATCTCTCATCGGATTCCCTGTTGTCGGCATTGAAATGGACCTCCAGGATGGCGCTTACCACGAAGTCGACTCCTCCGATATGGCGTTCCAAATTTGCGCCCGCATGGCTTTCCGCCAAGCTTTTGAAAAAGCCGGAGCTCAGATTCTCGAACCGATTATGAAAGTTGAAGTCCAGACCCCGACCGAATTCCAGGGCGCTGTCGTCGGCAACCTCTCCCAGCGTCGCGGAAGCATCGTCGGCACGAGCGAAGATGTCGGTGAAACGACTATTGAAGCAGAAGTCCCGCTTTCCGAAATGTTCGGTTATGCAACGGATCTCCGTTCTATGACACAAGGAAAGGCTGAGTTTACAATGGAATTTAAGAAGTACTCTCCAGTACCTCGCAATATCCAAGAAGAACTCATCAAGAAGTACGGAGACAAGGCGAAAGGCGCCCAGCGCTAATTTTCAAACCTTTTGTTTTCAAAAGACGGTTCCATGGGAACCGTCTTTTTTTTCGTATGGATTCCTACCGGACTCGCAGGAGGCTTGAATCCATACGAAGAAGGGCGCAAAGCGAATGCTTTGCGCCCTTGGAGGATGATCAATGAAATGGAACCTACATCGTTCGCCCTACCCACGGTTTGCTCCAGCATCCCTTCGCTAAACCAAGGCGGACGAGGCAGGTCCCACAACAATAATCTACTACATCAAAATTTCAAATGCAATCGTTTTTTTCCCACCATTAGATCAACTCGGAACATTTCAAAAAGGAATTATCTATTCGAGAATAGTCGCCCACCACCCCTAAAGGCGATAAAGCAGCCAACTCCTGAACGGAACTCCCTTTTTTTCGTTCAAGTCTGGTGGATTGATTACCGGCTACCATTGGGCCAGTAAATTCTTCCGCTGTCAGTCTTTCACTGATGTCGTGTCTCCTGTCCCGAATATACTTCTGGATCGTCGCCGTATTGAGGCCAAGCGTGTTCACATAGCATCCCGCGAACGAGAAATGCCTGCTTCCGAATTTGTACTTCAGATTTGCATGACTTTCAAAGATCATCATTGAAGACTTCCCTTTCATATAACCCATTACTAACGAAATGGAATACTTCGGTGGAACGGATACAAACAAATGAACACAGTCGCTCATCGTGTTTCCCTCGATGATTGTCGGTAAATAGACCCGCAACTGGCGATGGACCTTCTTGCGGAGACATTTTGGGATGAATCCCAGATGGTGCTTGCAAGCCCATTTCGTATGAGCAAAGCTTTCTGCCGCAAAGGATGTTCCTTTTATAGGAATGGATTAGACAACCGAAAGATTCTATTTGAGGAAAAAATTTTCCCCTTTCTTATACTTAAGCGTTGAACCCCACCCGCATAGCCGGAGGTCCTTCATATACGGGAGAAACCCTAGGACCTAGCCAAGCCTCACGTCGAATAGGTCGATCTGCCATCTGCGTAAGGTCCTTATTGGCACGCCCGACACGGAAAACGTAGGCATCGATGATATGAATTTGTTTTCATTCGCAAAACTCACGGAATATGCCGTGGGTTTCACAGCGTCTGTCCCCGAAGAATGCTTTTCGCCTGAACTCTCGAGTAAAGACGATTGTGATATTTACAGTTCTAGCTCGTACGAGCCAGCGCTTCTAAAAAGTCCGCTGTCATAACGCAACTTGCAGGGCTTTGTATTTTCCCGTCTGGAATTACTTGATTATGCGATAGAGTCGGCAGACCACTGGACTTGCAGGTGGTTTTGAATATCAAAAAAAGCCGCTTGACGCGGCTTAAGTACCTCCTGTGCGAATCGAACGCGCGACCCATTGCTTAGAAGGCAATTGCTCTATCCAACTGAGCTAAGGAGGCAGGTGGCCCAAAATTAGCAAAAATTTTAGACTTTTCCGTGATCGACTAATCTATATTGTGTATATAAAACCATTTTTAGAGGATTGACATGTTTACCTATAATGATGCGCTCGCTATTGCTACCAAAGCTCACCAAGGACAAACCGATAAAATAGGGAGTCCTTATATTGAGCATTTGAAAGCTGTCGCACAAGCGTTGAAAGAACGCGGCGCAGATGAAAAGACTCAGATTGTCGCAATGCTCGAAGATACTATGGGCGAATCTACAGCCTATACGAAAGAAAAACTCTCAGAACTTGGCGTTCCTAATGAAATCCTAGATATCCTAGCCCTCCTCACCCACCATAAAGATCAGGCATTTATTGACGATTGCAGCTGTAAACTAATGGCCGAAGCGGTGCCCGCCGAAGAAGCAACCTATGAAGCCCGCGAAAAAGAATTTTTGCACTACATCAGCCGAGTCAAACAAAATCCGATAGCAAAAGCAGTCAAGATTGAAGCACTCAAACGCCAACTCGACGAGAACTTCATCCCCAAGAACGAGCGCCGCGAACTTAAGACAAAGTTCCGCATCCGAAAGTATCAGAAGGCCATAGAGTCTCTAGAGAAATAACCCAAAGCCCCCTAAAAGGGGCTTTCTTTTTTCTACATTTAGCATGCCTTTTAAAACAAAACTTAAAAAGGACTATTGCAATGAGCAAGAAAATTTACAACTTCAGCGCAGGACCATCCGTCCTCCCTCAACAAGCCACTCAAGAAGCTGCAGATGCTATCCGCAATTTTGCGAATACCGGAGTAGGCATCTTGGAAATCAGCCACCGCACCAAAGCGGTCGAAGGAATGGTCGCAGAGACCTCTTCAATGCTTAAAAAGCTGATGGGCATCTCCGACAACTACGACATCGTTTATCTCGGTGGCGGCGCATCTCTTCAATTCTGCATGGTCCCGATGAACCTCCTTGATGAGAAAGCTTCCGCTGACTACATCACAACCGGCGTGTGGGCAAACAAGGCATTCAAGGAAGCAAAGCAATTCGGCACCGTGAACGAAATTGCAAGCTCCAAAGCTGACAACTACACGCATATTCCGAAAGATTTCAAGCAGACTCCGGGCGCAACCTACTTACACGTCACAAGTAACAATACCATCTACGGTACAGAATGGTTCCAGTTCCCAAAGGCAAATACGTTCCTCGTGGGCGATATGAGCTCTGACATTCTAAGCCGCAAGATAAACGTGGACGATTTCGGCCTCATCTATGCCGGTGCCCAGAAGAATATGAGCTGCGCAGGCGTGACTACCGTTATTATCCGAAAGGATGTCCTTGGCCACGTAAATCGCACGATTCCGACCATGCTCAACTACACGACTCATATCGAAGGCGAAAGTATGTTCAACACGCCTCCTGTATTCGCAATCTTCGTGATGAACCGCGTATTGAACTGGCTTCTCCAGAACGGCGGTGTGGATGAGATGGAAAAGGTCAACATCCAGAAAAGTTCTACGCTCTATGATTTCCTGGATTCTTCCAAGCTCTTCATCGGTACGGCTGCTAAGGAAGACCGTTCCCGCATGAACATTCCTTTCGTATTCCGAAAAGACGCTGTGGATCCCGCAAAATCCGAAGATCTCCAGAAAGAATTTCTCGCATTTGCCAAGGAAAACGGTCTCGAACAGTTGAAGGGACACCGTTCCGTGGGCGGCTTCCGCGCGAGCCTTTACAACGCAATGCCGATTGAAGGCGTAAAGGAACTAGTTAAAGTGATGGGCGAATATGAGAAGAAGCTTCTCAAGTAACCGACATTGAAATTCAGTTTCAAGAATCCGAGGCGTTGAACCTCGGATTCTTTTGTTTAAAACAGAAAAGCCTGCAGGGAAAGGGCACCCAAATTTGTTTTCAAAAGGGAATTACTTAGCAAATAACTTAAGCAATTCATCAGACACATTCCTTCAACAGAATACCAGAAGGCGGTCTCACACTCCAAGCGAAGCAGGAGCTCCAGCTAATATAGAAGTATAAACTTTTTGTGACACAGCCGAAAAGATCAATCCCTTTAGGGAAAAATCCAAGATAAGCCTTTTCTTCTGATTTCCCTTAAAACGAAGGAGCCTAGACTGTCGAGAGCGTTTCCTATTTCTTGTATGCCCAATCCGGAACGTATTCTAGACTTGATTTTTTCTCGCTCATAAAAGCTTAAGTGGCTATATATTTTTCCATATCTTCTAAACATGGATACTCCTAGCAGAGTGTAAATACTTCATCAATTACCGAATATTCATTTTTTCCAAATCAAGATTTTCAGCATATTCCGCTTTGCAAAAACAGGTCTGATTATAGTCTTGTCCTCCCCCCAAAAAAGTCGACGCAAAATTGTACCGAATTTAAATACAAACTAAAAACCCATCCACAAATAAGCTTCGCATCCGAAACCTAGCGAAAAACGCTGGGCTATGAAGACAAACGAGGCGTAGTGAAGCGAACTACGATGAATAAACCTAAAGCAGCACAGCTATTGCACCCAGTCACACGGCGAATTGCTATTTACGGATAAACTAAGAATCAGTCTCCATCAATACAGCGCACTGAATAGGCGTTCTTATTATTTGGGGCGAGTTCACGGACCATATTGTCGCCCATACGTCCCAGCACCCAAATCCAGATCGTTTCATTGCGACCATTCTGGGCACTCCAGAATGCGGCGTATTCGCCCATATCTACATAGCGGAAGCCTCTGCCAACTACATCCCGACGACCTGCGCTAAACACGGTAAACCCGTAATCATCTGTACCTCCACCGCCCTGCCAACCCGTCTTTGCCTTAAGCTTGGAACCGAACGCTCCGCAATTTTGGACCCCATCATAGCAACCGGTAAGCCCTGTGAGCATATCCTGCCATTCTCGATCACGGGGCAAATGAAATCCCTTCGGGCAAGCCTGGCGGGCTCCTTCCAAAGTGTAAAGACGCCCCCCACGGGAACAATAGGAATCCTTGTCTTCATAACACCAAGATTCGCCCGGGATGTTGTAATTTACGTTTTGTGCAAGCCAAGTACGGCCATCCACCAGAATCGTGCGATACGGTTGTCCATCGCGGGCATCTACAATCATACTGGAAGCATCTTTCACTTCGCTGCGATGTTCCTGTTCTTCAATGCGGAATTCGGCAAGCTTATCCCGCTTGACTTTTTCAGATTGTTCATATTTGAGATTCCACCACTTCTGAACTTCGGTATTTTTAAACTTAATACGCATATCGCGAAGAGCATACAAGTCATCGCCACATGCAAGATCCACGCCCTTAATATTTACAACTTGGGACTCTTTACCAAAAGTCTGCGGACGATTGAAACAAGAAATCCAAGCCTCCTTAGTCTCATTACAAGATCCGTAAAAACCGTTCTTTTCAATCTTATCGGAAGAAACCTTCAAATTTCCAGACACAACAAAATCAAAGCCGTCACCTTTGACAGCAAAAGCAACCGGTTGGACTTCTCCATAATAAGTGTACTTGAAAAAGCGCACTTGCCCATCAATCGAAGCACGTACATAATCTCCCTGGCCCTCCGCATTGAAAATGGCATCCCAAGTTTTAGGAGACGACGCCCAAGCACCCGCAGCAACAGCAGTGAGTAACGGTATAATGGTTTTATAAAAATTCAACTTCATTTTGCTTCCCTGAGAAGGAGATTCTGTTAGCCAATTTTTAGAAAAAATCTACTTGCTTTGCAATAAGCGGGCAGCATCTTTTGCAAAATAAGTCCAAATCATCTTTGCCCCAGCCCGTTTAATTCCCATCAAGCTCTCCAAAACAACCTTATCTCGATCAAGCCAACCCGTTTCTGCAGCAGCAACAAGCATTGCATATTCTCCGCTCACTTGGTACGCAGCCACAGGAATTTCGGCGAAATCGGCCACTTCGCGAATTACATCAAGGTAATAGCCTGCTGGCTTAACCATCACAATATCTGCACCCTCTTCGATGTCGAGAGCCACCTCATAAAGCGCTTCACGCCTATTCGCGGGATCCATTTGGTAAGTCTTCTTATCACCCGCTTTCGGAGCCGACCCCAGCGCATCGCGGAACGGGCCGTAGAATGCCGAAGCATACTTTGCGCTATAAGCCATAATAGACGTATTCTTAAAGCCGGCAGAATCCAAATCCGAGCGAAGTACGCCGATCCGCCCATCCATCATATCAGAAGGGCAAACAAAGTCCGCACCCGCTTTTGCATGACAAAGCGCCATTTTAGAAAGAACTTCGACCGTCTCGTCATTCAGGATTTCACCCGTGTTTGAAACCAAGCCATCATGTCCATCACTGTTGAACGGATCTAGCGCCACATCCGTCATCACGACAACATCCGGAAATTTTTTCTTCACCGCAGCAACGGCACGAGGCACAAGCCCGTCGGGATTGTAGCTTTCCCGCGCCGTAGAATCCTTTTTAGCGTTTTCAATGGACGGAAACGGAGCGATAGCCTTTACGCCGAGCGAAACGCATTCTTCGACTTCTTTCAAAAGGATGTCGATACTCTTGCGGGTTATTCCCGGCATAGAAGGAATTTTTTCTTCCTTGCAATTCCCCTCCATAATGAATACAGGATAAACAAAATCCTTTACGGAGAGGGACGTTTCACGGACCAAATCCCGCACCGTTTCACTCTTGCGGTTGCGGCGGGGACGATGAACCAAATCCAAAGAATACGAAAAATCAGACATTTGCAAATTTCCTCACAACATCCGAAATTTAGCAAAAAAGTTTACTTACCTACCAGATCCCCGACCTTGCTCACCACCCGGTATACCAGCCCATCAAATTCCTTGAAATGCGCGGCACCGCATTTGATCTTCTGCTGTTCACTTTCACGAAGTTTTGATAAATCAACCTGGGGAGTGCCCGTGTCCTTGGTCTCTGCAACGAAATAAATTTTTCTGTCACCCTCGAATACGACCGCCCAATCGGGATTATAGTTTCCTATCGGAGTCGGAATTTTAAACCAGTCGGGCAGTTTGAAATA
>JALNVO010000091.1 GCA_023231365.1 Fibrobacteraceae bacterium
AACCGTATTTACCCAATGTTGACAATTATTCGAGAGTAAATTGTATGCGCCGAATTTATCAGGTGTATTTCGCTTTATTGCCTCTATAAGTTCTTTGTCGTCATCGTGGGTGTTGGTGATCTGATCGTTTTTTTGGTAGGCGCTTACGTCGCTTTCATAATACAGGGTACCGCCATAGCCGATATTATCACCATCGGCATCTCCTGTTGTATATGGAAGATTGTACTTCTTGTCAAATAAAATGTGCCTATGGTGAAATTTCAGGTTTCCAAATTTCTTTAACCAAGAAGATGATTTTGTTACTTTTTCTAGATCTTCAAGTTTGTGGGGTTGTTTATCAATTATCGCATCGCGGCCTTTTGTTTCATTGTTTTGCGGCCCGTTTAATGCCTTCCCTGAGGTTGTTTCTTTGGATCCGGCATGGGATGACGATTCTGTGCTACTATTGGAACCTGCACTGGATTCAATCGGAAGGGAAAGAGTTGCACCGCTCGAAACCGCGCCGTGACTGCTGTCCATGGATCCGTGGGAACTACCTCCATCGACTCTCGAAGAGGATCCTCCGCTGTTGGAGGATCCCGAAAGCCCTAAATTGAGATCTCGGGAGATTATCCATGCCATACGCTGTACGGGAATCCCTGCTTTTCTCTGCATAGTATCTTTTTTGTCTTTCTTTGAACTCTGTACTTGGTTAATCAAGTCTGCTTTTAGTTGCAAATTTGCACCTTTTACAGATCGGTCAGTAATGTTTTCTGCCTTGTTTGAATTTGTATTTTGCCCTGCCGCTTGTATTTTTGTTTGCAGAAATGCCATATTGAAACACCTCCGTTGAAAACGATAGCAATATAAGGCTTGATCTTCAATGTAAGATAATTTAAAATATTTTGTTTTAAACGTCCGTTTTTAAATTTTATTTATATACATTTTAGTTGCCTTTTTGCAACATAGATAGTTGCTTTGTTGCAACTAACAAAAGTAAAATGGTGAAAAAAGGATTTGTAATTGCTATGATTTTTGCGTCGTTGCAATTTTTGGCGGTGCAGTTGAATATGCATTTGAGGCGCGTCTATTCGTTGCAGGAAGACCTTGTGGCGGTTTCTCGCCTTGTTGAAAGTGATGGCACTGTGCCGGAACGGGCAATGAACCGATTGGTCCTTTTCCTTGTGAATGTTGAGAGGGATTCTATGATGCAGACTTCTCAAAATCCGGAGGTTGAAAATTTTCGCAACGTGGTGCGCGCTAAGAAAATTCACGTTAATTTGCATATAATGCTTGCGGCGAATTTCAAAGCCGGGAATTATGAGGAGTCTCTCAAGTACCTTTCGAAGGCGATCGCTTTTTTTCAGGATCATTCGGTTTTTGACCATCAGGGATTCCCTGACCTTGCAGAAGGAATAGAGAAACTTGTGCTGGATATGGAAAATTTGCCGCTTCAGGATTTGAATAGTTTGTGGGGTGCTATGGGCGTCAAGTACGTGCCATCTGTGCTTTACCGGGTGCGAACGGTCGCTTTAGGTAGTGGGTATTCCTATATGCGGCCTTATGTGGTCCGGCTTTCGGAAGATACCGATGTGGGGGTATTCTGATGGGCTATTCTTTTTTGGCCTGGTTCCGGATTGAACACGAATATTGCGGCGGAATTTGCCGGTGTGTCCAGTTGGAAGCTTCGGCGGAGACGTTGAAATTGCTCAAAAGGAATAAACTTTTGCTGCATATTTTTGATGGAGAATTGAGCGTCCTCGGGATGGAAAATGCTTTGGACGAGCCTTTGCGCTTGACGTTTTTTGGTTATATCAAAGATCCTGAAGTTTATATGGCGACTGAATTTGGCGTAGATGCGGGGGCTTTCCCTGTGTTTTCTCGAGAACTGCGCGGAGTCAAAAATTTTCCGCTGCCGGATTCGGCTTTGAAGCCGGCGTTTGGCATAGAAGTTGAAGTTTCTAATACACATCGGGTTGAAGAGCCTCAGGTACTTTTGCTTCGTACGCGCCGGGTGCGTTGGCGCTATTTCCTTTTGGATTCGCTTGCCCGGAGTGATTTGGACGTTGTTGATACCCGGCATGGTAGTAAGGCTGTTGTATTTGAATGTGAGCCTGCGGAAGCCTTGCATGCTTTTGTTTATACGTCCGATAAAGAAATTCCATTGCAGTTGCATTCGGATCACCGGTTTCAATTGCGCGAAAAGGGTAGCGCTAAAGTGCTTTTCAAGTGCCTGCCGAATATGGGCGTCCGTTCCCTTGCTATGGCGACATTTGCAGATGGAAACCGCAGTGTCGTCGCTGAGTCTTACATTATACCTTAACCATTAGGAGAGTAATAAACAATGCCTACAGCATACAAAACCCCCGGCGTTTACTTGGTAGAGAAAAACGCCTTCCCCAATTCGGTCGTTGAGGTGGCGACAGCCATCCCGGCTTTTATCGGCTATACGCAAAAGGCTGAATATAAGGGCCAGCCGCTTACAGGAAAACCTTACCGCATTACGTCCTTTGCGGATTACAAGGCTTGTTTCGGCGATGCTCCGACTCCGCTTTTTGAAATTGATGAAGCTGGGAAGATTACGGCTCCTAAGCTCCGTTTCCGTCTTTTCGACGCAATCCGTATGTTCTTCCAGAATGGTGGAGCTTCTTGCTATATCGTTTCGGTTGGAGCTTATGGTGCAGAAATTTCTGAAAAGGCTTTGACGGATGCGATTCCGCTGTTGGAAAAAGAACAGGAGCCGACGCTCGTAGTTGTTCCGGAAGCGGTATCTTTGGAATCCGCTGATTCCTGTGCCAACGTGCAAAATGCAGTGCTTGCGCATTGTGCCAAGATGCAGAACCGTTTTGCTATCTTGGATGTATTTGATGGCTTCAAGGAGCCTGCCGAATGTATTGCGCCGTTCCGGGAGAAGGTTACCTCCTTTTTGAATTACGGTGCAGTATATTATCCATGGCTTAATACGAGCGTGGTGCAGACAAATGAAGTTACGTTTGCGAATTTTGTGGACCCGGCAGCTCTTGAGAAGGTGCTTGTTGCGGCCGTCACCATTCCGAACGAGGTCAAGGCGAGTGAAATCAAGGCTGAAATTGCCAAGATTTCTGCGACGGATAAGAATGATGAAGGCGCTGTGCAGACTTTACACCGCACGCTTAGCGTAATTCTTCCGAAATACTCACAAATTTTGCAGCTTGTACGCGATCAATTGAATTTAATGCCGCCATCGGGTGCAATGGCCGGTATTTATACGATGGTGGATAATGCTGTTGGCGTGTGGAAAGCTCCGGCGAATGTGGGAGTAAATGGCGTTATTTCTCCGGCGGTGAACCTTACGAACGAAGAACAGGAAAACTTGAATGTGCCGACAAATGGAAAAGCCGTCAATGCAATCCGCTTCTTTGTCGCTGAAGGGAACAAGGTGTGGGGAGCCCGCACTTTGGACGGCAATAGCCTTGATTGGCGTTATGTAAATGTGCGCCGCACGATGATTATGCTCGAAGAATCGCTTCGCTTGGCATCAAAGGCCTATATATTCGAACCGAACGTTGCGAATACTTGGGTTACGATGAAGAGCATGTTCCGCAGCTTCCTCACGAACATTTGGAAACGCGGAGGTCTTGCCGGGTCAACTCCTGAAGATGCTTTTGAAGTCTATGTAGGTCTTGGTGAAACGATGACTGCGGATGATATCCTTGAAGGCATTATGCGCATTACGGTCAAGGTTGCTTTGGTCCGCCCGGCTGAATTCATCGAAATAACATTCCAACAACAACAGCAAAAGTCGTAATTATAGAGGTACAATATGGCAGATGAAAACGGTTCTACACAATCCGCGAATATATGGCCGCTTCCGAAGTTCCATTTTGAAGTGAAATGGGGTGATCAGGTCATGTCCTTTCAGGAAGTTTCCGGTCTGGATGCTCAATCCGAGGAAATCAAATACCGCGCAGGCGATAATCCGATTTTCTCAGTCTCTAAAATGCCGGGGATGATCAAATACGGCAATGTGACGATGAAGAAGGGCATCTTCAAGGGTGATAACAAGTTCTGGGAATGGTTCAAAAAAGTAAAGATGAACACCATCGAAAGAACGACGATTACCATCAGCTTGTTGGATGAATTGAATAAGCCTACGATGGTTTGGACGCTTAAAAATGCGTGGCCGACTAAAGTAACCGGAACGGATCTCAAGGCTGAAGGGAATGAAGTTGCCATTGAAAGCATTGAAATCGTTCACGAAGGCTTGGAAATAACGAACAAATAATTAGAAATAGGTCTCTTTGATACATGCCTAATTCAGAATTTTCTCTTCCCGTTGCGTTTCATTTTTCGGTCCAAATGGAGAAGGATACTTCCGAAACAGCTTTTCAAGAAGTTCAGGGAGTAGATTCCCAGATGGAAACGGATACTGTCCGCGGCGGGGGAGAAAATTCTTATTTGTATTATCTACCTAAAAAAATTTCTCATTCGGATTTGGTCCTGAAACGGGCTTTAGCGCCACGAAATTCTCGCTTTTATATATGGTGCAAACGCAATTTGGAAAATGCAGGATCGTTTAAAATAATCACTAATTTGCTTTTAGTTTGTCTGTTGAATGAGAAGAATGAAACGCTTTCTTCATGGACTTTTGAAAATGCTTATCCCGTCAAGTGGACTTTGGGTAATTTAGATGCAATGAAAAATGAAATCCTCATAGAAAATATCACGTTCAAATATTCGTCCATGAAGAGAGGGTGAGATTGTGTCTGTGGAAATAAAAAATTTGTGTATCAATGTCCATGTATCGGCGAAGAATGCTCCAGAGAATGGAAAAGCTAATTTTGCTCAATGGCGGACGGATGTGATGGAAGAATGCAAACGCCTGATTAATGAGGCGTTGGAACGCAAGCGGGAGCGGTAGATAGATGGCTGTACAAAAACTCAAACTGACAAAATGTAAAAACAAAGGAAGGGCTGAAGATAAAGGCTTCGCTCCATTTGCCGTTTTGTTGAATCCCGAGAATTATACGATTACATCTAAAATTGCGTATAACAATAAAGAATCAGGGCAAGAACTTAAATTCAACTCTGATTCGTTGGACGTGATAAAATTTTCGGCTTTGACGTTTGATTCTACAGGAGCAATCCCGGATTCAGGCCGATTGAATGTGAAAAAACGCATCGATCAGTTAAAAAAAGTTATCTGCGCATACGATGGATCTGAACATGAAACTCCGGTTGTGAAATTGGAATGGGGTTCGCTAATCCGCTATGCTCGTTTGTCCGATATGAATGTGCAATATGTGTTGTTTTCAGAGGATGGAACTCCTTTGCGGGCGACAGTAGACCTTTCTTTTATAGAAGCGGAGCTTGAAAAAGAAATTTTAGCGAAAAAAAATAAGTCCTCTCCCGATATGACCCATCTTGTAGAGGTAAAAGCTGGGGATTCCTTGCCGCTGATGTGTTCGCAGATCTACAATGATGCTTCTTATTACCTTGAAGTGGCGAGAGTCAACGGCCTTTCGAATTTCAGGCAGCTCAAGGCGGGGTCATATCTGTATTTTCCACCCTTATCTTTGTAGGTGCATTGATGGCGGATTCTCCATTGCTTTCGAGTGAAGGTGTTTTTGAATTCCATCTTTTTTGCGATGGCAAGGAACTTTCTTCGGAATATGCTTTGCTTTCGGCAGATATCGATTTCAGGCTCAATTCGGTTCCGCGGGCGACTCTCATTATCGAAGACGGTTCTATGCCGGAAGGCAAGTTTCCGTTGAGCGACAGCGATCTGTTGAAGCCCGGATGTACCGTGAAAGTAACGGCTGGTTATGCTTTGAAGCCGGTTGCTGTTTTTACGGGGGTTGTCGTGCGCCATGGTGTTTCTATTGGAAGAGACGGGGTGAGCTCTCTTAAGGTGGAGTGCCGCGATAAGGCGATTGCGCTGACTTGTGGTCGCCGGAATGCAAATTTTTTGAACAAGAGCGATGACGATGTAATCAAAGGTATTGCGGGCAAATATGGGTTATCCGTTTCTTCGGCGATGGGTAGCGCCGTTCATAAAGAGCTGTTGCAATATTATTGTTCCGATTGGGATTTTATTCTGACTCGTGCGGAGGTAAATGGCTGCTGGGTGCGCATAAAAGATGGAAAAGTTTTTGTCGAAAAGATCAAGCCTTATGGTTCTGCAGAAGTTTCTTTGACTTGGGGCACGGATATTATCCGATTTAAAGCGGATGCGGACGCTTCCTATCAGATGAAAAAAGTGAAAGCGCGTGCTTGGGATTTGGCCAAATTGGATGTGGCGAGCGCTGATGCTTCTTCGGATTCGTTTATAAAGCAGGGCAATTTGGATGGCGGAACTTTAGCGAAGGCTTTGTCTCTGGAAGATTCTGTGCTGCAAGCGGGAATTCCCCTTGCCACGGATTCTCTGAAGGCGTGGGCTGTTGCAGAGCAAGCAAAAAATGAACTTTCGCGGATCAGGGGGGCTGTTACGTGCATCGGTACGCCAAAGGTTGAAATTGGAGGCGTCGTGGAATTGCACGGTGTGGGCGATCGGTTTAATGGGAGTGCGCTTGTTTCTGGTGTAAGCCATCACATGAAAGCGGGCCGTTGGGAAACGGATATTAATTTTGGAATGGATAAGGAATGGTTCGTGGAATCCTTCCGGACGGAAGCTCCTCTTGCTTCCGGGCTCAATTGCGGTGTAAATGGGCTTTTGCCAGGCATTGTGACTAAATTAGATGGCGATCCGGAAAAGCAGAACCGGATCCAGGTAAAAATTCCGCTGATGCAGTCCGAAACCGAAGGGGTATGGGCTAGGCTTGGTGCTCCTTATGCTTCTAAGGGCATTGGAAATTTCTTTTTGCCGGAGATCGGCGATGAAGTCATTCTCGGCTTTTTTAATGCGGACCCGTCCTGCCCTGTGATTCTCGGTTCTCTTTATAGTTCTGGAAGGAATATGCCAGAAGAAATCAAGGCGGAAAATGAAATAAAAAAATTCATATCCCGTTCTAAATTAACTGTAGAATTTGACGAAAAGAAAAAAAGTATCTCGTTCAAAACTCCGGGCGAGCGTTCCTTTGTAATGAATGATGACGATAAATCGATTACTGTTTCTGATAAAGATGGAAATAAGCTTGTCATTTCAGATAAAGGAATTTCCATGACAAGTCCGAAGGATATTTCTCTTTCGGCCAAGGGAAAAGTTTCAATAGAGGCGACAGGTGAGGTTTCGCTGAATTCTGTTTCCGGTGATATTAAGGCGGATGGAAAAAATGTCAAATTGTCTGCTAAAATGAGCTTTTCTGCACAAGGAAATGCTACTGCAGAGCTTTCATCTAGCGGTCAGGCAAAAGTCAAGGGCGCTATGGTGATGATCAATTGAGGTTGTTTATGAGTGCTGCTGCAAGAATTACTGATTTGCACACCTGTCCGATGCAAACTCCGGGAGTTCCGCCGATTCCCCATGTGGGAGGTCCAGTGGTGGGGCCCGGAGCTCCGACCGTTCTAATTGGAGGCTTACCTGCGGCTGTTGTCGGTGATAGTTGTGTGTGCGTAGGCCCTCCGGATACCATTGTGAAAGGGTCCGCGACGGTTATGATTTCTGGGAAACCCGCAGCGCGGATGGGCGATACGACGGCTCATGGCGGCTCCATTGCGCTAGGGTGCATGACTGTGATGATCGGGGGGTGATTGTGGAATACGGGTCTTTTCTTGGGCGTGGTTGGGCTTTCCCACTTGATTTTTCTGGAGGCAATGCGAAAATGTCGGGCGGTGAAGATGATGTGGAGGAATCGCTGCGGATTCTTTTGAATACCTATCCTGGAGAACGTTTAATGCGACCCGAATTTGGTTGCCGTTTGCGCGATTTTTGTTTTGCGGAATACAACGCGACGTTAATTGCGCAGATACAGGAATGCATTTCTCATGCGATTCTGATGTTTGAACCCCGAGTTTCCATAACGGAAGTTGATGTGACAAAGGACGAGGAAAAATTTTGTCTTTTGATAGAAATTCATTATGTGATCCGGGCGACGAATACGCGACGGAATCTCGTGTTCCCGTTTTACATTAATGAAGGAACGGAGGCTAGCGTTTAAGGGCGGAAATGGAAAAGTCTTCTTTTCATATCAGGGACGGTTTTGCGCAAAGTGACAGGTTCTTTAGAGAACTCTCTGAGGATTATTTTCGCATTGCCGATGAAAATTTATCCAGGCTTGTTGACCGGATGAATTTATTCGCCCGTACCCAGCGGCAGCCGTTCCCGAATGTTTTTGAGAAAAAAACGCTACCTGTTGTTTGCTCTATTTTAGCAACTGAGGCAAATATAGCTGGGACAGGGGATGAGGCAAAGTCGGTCCTCATTCTATTTTCCCGCTTTTTGTGGTGGAAAAAAGAACTGAAAATCCGGTATGATGCTGCCGGTGATTCTTTGCTCCGCCTGCTTTCGGAAGGGATAGATTCTTTTTATACAAGATATCATTCGGGTCTTCGCAAAGTGAAGAACGATAAAAATTCGACTCTTTGGATTCACGCATATTCGGCGCTATCTTCATCTTTAGTTTCGCTGCAAAAGGAAGCGGAGATGATTTTCCCGGAATTGATGACTTCCGGCGAAAATGAACCGGCGCTTTCTCTTTATGTTGCTGTGATGAAATTATTTGTACAGCAGCAGAGAAGGCTGAATGAATTTCCAGATAAGCGGACTTCTTTTTATTACAAAGAAATCTTGGGAGAGATGCCTAAAAAGGAAACAGGCGATTTTGCTTATCTGGTGTTTCCCTCAGTTGTTCCTGGAAGTTCGTTGGAACTCCCTAAGGGAACCCGCTTTGGAGCGGGCAAGAATGAGGATGGCGATAATATCGTTTTTGAAACGGAAAAAGTTGTCAACATAAATGATGCAAAGGTCGCGCGGCTATTGACGCTTTCTGTGCTGGATGATATTCCTCTGCAATGGACAGAAGTTCCTGTTTATGATTTGGCCAAGTTTCCGTTTAAAGAGGAGCAGACTCCCTATCCTCTTTTCGGAATGACTCGTTCGGGTATCAAAGTGATAGGGGCAAGGAATGCGAGAATTGGCTTTGCTTTTGCTAGCCGGGTTCTCGCGATGAACGGTGGTTCCCGCAAAATTTCATTGAAGCTTTTTTTTGAACCGGAGAGCATAAAAGAGAGCCCTTTGGATAGGTCTGCTAAAGCAAATGAATTTATACGTTCTTTTTGCAATGCGTTTCAGATTTATCTATCAACAGAATGCGGCTGGTTTTGTATCGGTGGTTATCAATTGGAATCGAGGGCTCTGAATGCTGAATTTCCAGAAGCTTGCTTAGGATTGACGTTCTCGATTCCGAATGAAGCTCCGGCAATATGTGCGTACAGTCCAAAAGTTCATGGTGACAACTGGAATACCGATTTCCCCGTTTTGAAGATGGAAATCAATCCGGAGGTGCAACCGAGTCCATGGGCGGTTTTGCGAAAATTCGCACTGAGGAAAGTGCTGATAGAAACGCATGTTCTCGAATGCAAGAATCTTGTATTGAATAATGAATTGGGCCCGCTTTCACCATCCACTCCATTCCAACCCTTTGGACCGATTCCTTCCCGCGGATCATCATTCTTAGTCGGATGCCCAGAAATTCTTGGCAAGCAGCTTTCCAATTTTAGAATTAACGCAAAGTGGTGCGGCCTCCCAGAAAATTTACCGGATATTTCTTTCCTGTATCGGGGCTACCCCAAGGCGCCGTGCACAAAAGACTTTATTGTTTCCATTCAGTCGCTTGTCGGTGGAAGATGGCTGCCTTTGCAGGAGGAAGCTGTCATCTCGGAACCTCTTTTTGAGCTTCGGAATCATCAATTGAATACTTCGCTTTCCATTTCTTGTAAAAATGCAATCCGCTCTTCGAATGCTTATGATAATGGAGGAGACGGAACTCTTGAATATTCTCCGGATTGCAAACAGGGCTTTTTTAAGCTCACGTTGATTTCTCCAGAAGGGGCGTTTCAACATCAGGCATATTCTCAAGCGCTTTCGGATTCTCTGA
>JALNVO010000092.1 GCA_023231365.1 Fibrobacteraceae bacterium
ATGGGTGATTTTAAAAAATTCTCCAATAGCCGACAACTCATCGCCTATCTTGGACTCTCCCCAACGAAAAAGCAGTCCGGATCGAGCCTGAACAAACGAGGGCCCATTTCAAGGATGGGCGGATGCAGGATGCGAAGCTTTCTCTATCTCTGCGGCATCTCGGCGGCCAAATACAATGGCGATTGCGAAGCCATGTGAAAACGGATGAAAGCCGCAGGAAAACCTGGAAAGGTCATTATCATCGCTATCGCCGACAAGCTCGTGAGGCAGGCGTTCGCCATGGTACAACACAACTCGGTCTACATAAAAAATTATGCAAATTGCTCTTGACAATTATCACAGTATGTCGGCTAAAACGAGAGCTGCGGGCATGCTTGCATGCACATTGCCGAGTTGCACCGACAAGTGCGCAAGCACAAAAGTGGAAAATGTAAAAACAATGTTTCGAGGGCGCTTCCAACCAGAGAAAGCTCTAATTATTGGTTCGGGCGGGATTGATTTTAATACGTTCTTTAGAATGAATTTGAAGGATCTGTTTTAGAATAATCAACAAAAAAATCATTCCCTAAGATACTTCTAAGAAATGAAAATTTTTATCCTTGTTATTTTGTTTGCGCGCTGATCTTTACAATTTTATATACATGCCCATCGCCTTTGGCAAACTGTGCCCTAATTCCCCAGCAGCTGTGTAATATCTTCCAACATAGCCTTCTTTTTTCATCATAGACAAGTGAACCTGAAGCCGCACAGCTGTTTTGCAGCCTGTCGCCGGGCGAATTGTTATTTACGGATAAGTTTTTTGTATAAAGCAGATTTCAAAGAACCAGTATGATCGTTCCTGCGGTAATAAATAGTGCGGCAATAACCGTTTTGAACGTCATCGGTTCTCCGAGCACGGCAAAAGCGAGGATCATCGTAAGGACGATACTGAATTTGTCTATCGGTACAACTTTGCTTACGTCGCCAATCTGTATGGCTTTGAAGTAGCAGAGCCATGAGAGCCCAGTAGCAATTCCCGAAAGAATCAAGAATATCCACGATTTCTGGGCAATATTCGCTATTCCCCGATAAGATCCCGAGATGAATACGATCCCCCAAGCAAGTACAAGAACGACTACGGTCCGGATGGCTGTCGCCAAATTTGAATTTACTCCGGCAATACCTATTTTAGCAAGTATCGACGTGAGTGCAGCAAATACAGCAGATGCAAATGCAAATACTATCCACATATTATAAATATACAAACAAAACCTATGACCGATTTGCATACAAAATAAAAAGCACCAAAGTCTTTGCTTTGGTGCTCTTGATTAATCTTTTAAAAATCAAACGAAATTATAAAGATCGGTGATGTCTTCACCCGTTTCGTCATACATGGCAAACTGGTTCGGAAACATCTTGTCGTCTTCTATAAGTTCAATTTTCATTTCGTGCTTGTATTCAAAATAATGGAACATCCGGGCCATATCACGACAGAGCAAATCGACCATGTCCGTGCTCACGACCATTTTTACTTTGCGGATGTGTCCCTTAGTGCGGGCTCGGGAAAGCCAACGGTCAACGGCGGACAAAGTCGTTTCCAAACGCATCACGTGCCCAGTGCCTTGGCAAATAGGGCAAACCTCTGTCTTTTCCGTCATCAAGTTTGCGCGTACACGTTTGCGGGTCACTTCCATCAACCCGAACTGGCTGAGCGGGGTCGGACTGATCGGCGCCTTGTCCTTGCGGATGGCCTTGCGGAATTCCTGATACAATGTTTCACGATCTTCCGGGGAATCCATATCAATGAAGTCAATGACAATAAGTCCGCCGACATCGCGCAAGCGGAGCTGTTTTGCAATTTCATAACAGGCATCAATATTCGTTTCAAGAATGATCTTTGCCTGATCCTTCCCGTGCACCTTCGGTCCTGTGTTCACGTCAATTGCGACAAGAGCTTCTGCCTGATCAATGACCAAGTTTCCACCGCGTGGAAGAGGAACCTGGCGTTGTAAAGAACGCGCATAGTCATCTTCTATCTTGAAATATTCAAAAAGACTTTCTTTAGAGCTCCAAAGTTTGACCTTGTTGATTTTGTCGGAAGAGAGCTTTTGGAGTTCTTCGCGAATGGCAAAATATTCATCGCGGTCATCCACATACACATAGTCGGTGTTGTCGCTGAAATATTCGCGAATGGTTTGACCGACAGAATCGGATTCCTTGTAAATGCAGGTTTCTGCAGGTTGGTTCTGGAAATTGAGCTTGGTAGTTTCCCACTTGGCTTCCAGTTCACGCATCTGCTTTGAAATTTCGAGTTCGCTTTCGCCAAGTCCGTTAGTGCGGACGATATACCCCACATCGCGACCCTTTAACCGGCGCACGACTTTCTTAAATTCACGGCGTTTCTTGGGGTCGCGTTCGCGCTTGGATACGCCGACAAAATTCGTGGCCGGCATACAGACGAGGAAGCGCCCTGCAAAACTCAAGTGCGTCGTAAGACGGGCGCCCTTGGTGCTGATCGGTTCCTTGATAACCTGCACCATGATTTCCTGACCTTCATGTAAAATCTGATCTATGGAAAGTTCTTCTACAACAGCCTCTTCATCATCACTATCCCCGAATTCACGGGAAAGGAGGACGTTGCGGTCTATCGCATCTTCCTGATGTAAAAACCCAGCTTTTTCAAGCCCAATGTCAATGAATGCAGCCTTAAGTGCGGGAAGCACTTTCTGCACGACGCCTTTATATATATTGCCGAGAACCCGGTTCGATGCTGCGCTTTCTACTACTAGTTCAGCGAGTTCGCCACCTTCCATCACGGCAATTCTCTTTTCATAAGGCGTCATACTAATTAAAATGCCACGCTTAGAATTCTGAATAGCCATTAAAACTCCTAAAAACAAAAACTTCCGATAATTTCAAGGGAAAGTCCTCAAAATTCATCTTTGGGCCTAAAATATAGTTTTGTATTTGAACAACGCCTATGAATTCAAATGCCCGGGAGGGTGAGAAGCGCTCCTGCGGATATTCTGGTCCTGCTTTTGAAGCCGCATTTTGGCAATGCGGGCCACCTGTTCCGTAAGCCACATCCAAGAAAGCGATCCCTCGCGGTAATCCGCCTCGCCAAACATCTGGATCCGCCCGTCCCGGCGAAGAGAATCTACTTGGCGGAGCGCGGCCCTATCTCCAGGTGGATATATTGCATACGTAGTCCCCCCGGCTTTGTTCAAAATGCTAAAAGCAGGAACATCCGAAGGACCGTCTGCAATATAGATCATATTTTCAAATGGAATGCGGCGGTTCCGCTCATCGATATGCGAATTGACATCAATACGCTCTGGAAACTTATTTGAGCCTTTATTGATTTCAAAAAGATATCGCGTCTTGGATGTGTTATCCAGCGCTTCTGCAATCTGGGAAATTTCGGCTTCTTCGGGAACGGATTCCGAATCCCAAAAGCCAGGGGCCGCAGGAGTTTCAATAAATTCACATCCAAAAATTCCGTCCACATACGGAACGACGGCGCTTCCTCGAATTGTTTCCGCGAATCCCGTACTTACCACATAATGTTCTACCTTAATTCCAAGAGCGCTGAACTCCGAATTCTTTTCGATGAGATCCTTTACATTCTGAAAGAACTCGGGAATACCCGGATAAAATTCAAGTTCCTTGCCGCACTCCCGCAGAATCCGGTTAGACAAGCCCTTGAAAAGCCCAGCTTTTACATAAGTGAGAATGTGATTCAAGTATACGGTATCCTTGTTCACATGCACCCCTTCCCTTGCGTAATAAGCATTCAAGCGGTTCACCTCATTCCAAAAACGCTTGCCATCCACATTGTAGCGCCTAAAAAGAGGATCCTGCATATAACCACTAATGAGGGTCTTGTCAAAATCCCAAACCATTGCAATGATGTTCTGATCAAAAGGTCTTGTATCCATAGATATCCACAATTTTTCAAGGAGAGATAAAATAATCTTCAGGATTTACCGGTTCCCCCTCCAAGCGCACTTCGTAATGGAGTCCCGGGCCCGCTGTACGGCCGGACTTTCCAATAATCGCAATGGGATCCCCGCGGTGAACCTTCGCGCCTTTGCGGACTAAAGCTCGGTCAAGATGCGCATAGAATGTCCGTATAACCGCCGTGTGTTCGATCTTCAACGAGAGCCCTAAACCGCGATGAGAAGCAACTTCCAATACGGTTCCCGCTCCAGGAGCAATGACCGTGTCTCCTTCAAATGCAAAAAAATCTACCCCGCGATGGGGCAATTCCTGTTCCGTAAAATGATCGTACATCATTCCGAAGTGATTGGTTATTTCGGGATGATTTTTCAATGGATGCAGAACGGGAATCCTTTCTGCAAAGTCTGAATTTCGCAGCAGAGAATCCCTAAAAGCGCGGCAGGTCTTATATGTTTCAGAGAAAGCACCCGGCTTTCGGATCTCTTTCTCAGGCGAAGCACTCCTCTCAGAAGAAACTCCACCCATTCTGTCCACACTGTCCTGAAGCTCTGCAGTAGATTTCAAATGGCGCATCGCATCTGCATTGCTTTTCTTAATTTTTGCAACCCCGTCCTCTATCTCTTCATTTTGAAGATACAGATCAAGAACGCTTCTATCCGTTAATTTGTCTAAAATACGAAATGGAGAAAACCACAAGAAGCCACAAACAGCAATGGCAGCACCAATAAGCCACCATAAAGGTCTTAGTGGAGTCATCCGAAAAGATTTCGATTTATTGGTCTTTCCAAAAAAAAGATGAATGTCAATTTTTTTCAAAAACTATTACCCTAGATGTGAGAACCTCATTCTAACCGTTTTTTCAATTCACGGATGCGCGCCTTGTTTTCGGAAATGGCGCCGACGAGTTCCACTACTTCAGGATCGCTTTTCAATGTATCCAAAGCGTCTTTTTCAAGTACGGGAAGCAACCGGCGGCCCAGAGCCTCGTACTTTGACCGAAGCCGGGCTTCTTCAGCAGCAACATCTACGCGGACGAGCAAAGCGGAAGCGCAGTTCATCGCTCCATTTTTAAGCTTATTTAATGTCGATTCGGGCATTTTGAGACTCCTTCTTGCTTCTTAAAATAGTAGTTTTTATGCTGTAAAACAATGGAGATACTTTTATGAGCCGTATTGAACGCAGAAGAGCTATGCAAGATGCAAAAAATTTCGTCCCTAAAAAGACAAATAAAATGAGCAATATTGCGATTGTTGTCCTTGCGGCAATTGCAGTCATTGCGTGGATCGCCTTCGTTATGGCTCGTAACTAAAGTTCGGGAAACATATAAATGAAATTCCAAGTCCAGAAATCTGCGCTGCAAAGTGCGCTTCTTACGGCAATATGTGCCGTTCCTAATAAATCCACCCTGCAAATTCTAAACAATTTTGCCCTTCGTCTCGAAGGAAATTCCCTTGAAATCAATGCCACCGACTTCGACTGGGGGATCCGGGTAAAAGTCGAAGTACAGGGGGAAACCGATGGAGCCGTCGTCCTCAATGCGCACAAGCTTCTTGAGCTCATCAAAAGCCTCGTCGATCCGAAGATCAAGGACATCTCTTTTGAAGTGGTCAATTATCTTGCCACCATCCGCTGGAGCGAACGGGGTAAAGCATCCATTACCGGTTTCGATGCTAGCGACTTTCCTCCGTTCCCGGACGTATCTGAAGGAGACTCCTTCCAACTAGCTAAAAGCGAGCTCGAATTCCTAGCCGGGAAAACCATTTTTGCCGTATCGAATGACATCACCCGCAAAAACCTCAATGGCGTATATCTTGAAGCAAAGAATGGGAAGCTCTTAATGGTTGCAACGGATGGTCACCGTCTAGGGCAAGCCTTTATCGAACAAGAAAACGCAAAGCTTTCCAAAGGAGTCATCCTCCCTTCCAAAGCTATCCAGAACGCACTTAGAAGTATGGAAAGCGATGCGACTATCGAAATGCACATTTCGGACACGCACGTGCTCTTCGCTAGTGAAGGCATACAAATTATCTCAAAGCTCGTCGAAGGCCCTTACCCTAAATACGAAGCCGTGATCCCGCAAAAATTTGAGCGCAGTATACAGGTCAACCGCGAAGATTTCCTGAACAAGATTTCGAGCGTCATCTCGATGGCCAATGCAAGAACCCGTCAAATCCGCCTCCAGATTGATGGAAACCAGATGGAACTTTCCGCGAACGACCCGAACGTCGGCGGGGATTCTACAGAAGCCATTTCTGTTACCCACCAAGGCGAAGGCGTATTTAGCATCGGATTCAACGGGCAATATCTCGCTGAAATTCTCAAGCTTAGCCAAAGCGATGAAGTTCTCCTCAAAATGAACAATCCCACTGGGGCTTGCATCATAGAACCCGTTGGTAATGGACTCGACTTCATGTTCCTTCTTATGCCTCTCCGCCTAGTCGAAGAATAGTCGCCCGCTATGGCGTCTTATATCAAAAGACGGGTCAACAAAAAAATCACTAAAGCACTGCACGATTTTCCTCTCATTGAAGAGGGAGATCGGGTGCTTGTAGGTGCGAGCGGAGGTAAAGATTCCACAGCACTTCTCCTAGAACTCGCAGGCAGGCAGGGCAAAGCCGGGCCGAATTTTGATTTGGCCGCGATCCATATCCAAAGTGATTTTGCAGACAAAGCTCCTCGGGAATTTTTAAAGTCCCTAGAAACGAAATTAAGCATTCCTTTTTATTATCTGGACATAGCCGTAGAGGGGCGCCTCAAGCCAGGATTCAAGCTCAACTGTTACTGGTGTTCTACACAACGGCGGCTGGAACTTCTCGAATTTGCCAAAACCAACGGCTACAACAAAATTGCTCTCGGTCATCATCTGGACGACATCATCGAAACTCTTCTCATGAATATGCTCTATGAAGGCGAATTTTCTGGAATGCCGCCGATCGTTCCCTATGAAAAATATCCTATCAGTATAGTACGTCCGCTTTGCTATTGCGAAAACAGCGAACTCCGCGAATACATAAAAGAAGCTGGGCTTTCGCAATATACATGCACCTGTGATTTTAGCAAGAACAGCAAGCGGAAATCAGTGCGCGCTGAAATTGAAAAGCTGACGGAGGGGAATTCTACCTTGAAGCGCAACCTATTCGAAAGTATGCGCCACATTAAAATGGACTACTTGCTCTGATTTTTATCGCTCGGGAATGCCAGCGATAATCCAATCGCAAAGAGCCTGTATACTTTCCAAATCCGGCAAAAACCCCTTGGGGTTTTCATTGCGGGCGCGCTCAATGAAATGGCTCCAGACATGTTCATTCTTGCCGTCGAGCCCTAAGTGTTCTTCAATCGCTCCTCGCGTCCACACCCAAATGCCTTCTTTTGCAAGCTTTGAATGAATATTTATCAAAGGCTTCTTTGCCTCAGGGAGGGCCGCCATCATCGCATAAGCATCCGAAGCACTCACGCGGGATTTCTTGCTCACGGGAAGCCCGTTTACCAAACGGATACGCTCTTGAAGAGCCAGTTCCTTAAACAGAGCCCTGCAATAAGAAATATCCGGATCATTATAATCCAAAAAACCGTCCTGCGCAGCGTTATTGAACGCGTAGTCCAAATCGACTATCGCCCGCACAGGTAGATCCATTGCAGAAAGTACTTGCATACTCTTCCGGGTATTGCTTACACCACCTTGGTGTACCAAAGCGCAACGGATAAGGGCAAAGGACTGACCCGTCATCTTTTCAAAAAGCGTCGGGAGCACGCGCCATTCCGTCTTGCCTTCGGTAAGAAGCACATAATCCGCAAACAAAAGTTCGTTGCTGTTGGAAAGAGAAAAAAGCATCTGAAGTTGCGATTGGGCATCCTCTATCACCGCATGCACGGCATCTTCCATCCGTTCGCGCATAAACGTTCCGCGCTCTTTATTTTTACGGATAAGAAGCGAAGTGCTCACATCTTCGCAAGTGACCATCTGTGCGGAATGCGTTGCAAATACCACTTGATAGCCCTCGCGGGAAAGATTCTTGAGCGCCACCCGCACAAGTTCTACCGCCTGAGGATGCAAAAATAATTCCGGAGAATCGATGAGAAAAAGAGTGCGGCTCACATAATGATTGTTGTGATGCTTCTTGGTTTCGGCAAGATAGCGCACCAAAGCCATCTGAATTGCCCGCTTGGAGCCCGCTCCCATCGTCTTTATGTTGTGTTCAAAGCCGTCGTCCTCATCCAATACGCTCAAAGACGCCGTAGAAAGAAAGGACTCGAGCGTCGGCGTCGGAATATCCAGTCGCACGTTTACTGAAGGAAACAGAGGGCGGAGCTTATCATTGACCCCCCGCTCAAAAAGATCAAGTTCTTCAGCTCGCGAATCGCTGGAAGAATCCAAAAGGTCGCAGAACCTTTTGATGAGGTCGTTGAAATCCCGCCCGAGGCGGCGTTCCAAAGGCCTGAAAATTTCATTGAGAAGTTTTGTAAAAGCCTTATCGCCTTCAAAGTCCCAAATCTGGATCGGAGAGGGAAACACTCGGCTAAAAGCATCTTCAAAACCAAACGGAGCTTTCACCCATTCCCCTTTTCCGCCGGATCCTTTCCAATTCAGCACCCATAATTCGACAGAAGCAGGACTTTCTCCGGGAACTCTCTGCGTGCGCTGAATCTGGATTGTCCCATTTCTGACAAAAGGCGAAAGAACGGCACTCTGGTCTTCTTCCAAGCGGTCCAATACAGATTCGGTTACCCCTTCAAACAAACCATTCACTTCTACGGACTGATCCGGATCATCAAAGAAAGAATTATCCAAAGAGAAGCGGGAAAGTAGCCAGCGGATGCCCATTAAAATATTCGTTTTACCGGCATTATTATAACCAATAAGTGCGGTAAAATCGCTCAAAGGAAACGTTTCATCGCGGATGGAACGCAAATTCCGTATGGTAATAGAACTCAACCTCAAAGACTCTTGCATACTCGCTAAACTAAATAAAAAGATGTCGGCCGGGCCATCTATTTTCTAGTTTCTTCCTATATGGAAAATTTTTTAGAATTCTTAAAAGACATCCCTGTCATCGGCATCCTACGCGATATTCCCGAAGGCGCAGAAACAGATTGCGCAAGAACTGCCGCCGCTTGTGGATTAAAGGCTATTGAAGTCACGATGAACACCGCCGCAGCCGAAAGCATCCTCGCCAAGCTGAAAGCAGAGGCAAATGCATACGGAATCAAAGTCGGAGCGGGAACCGTGCGGAATATGAAGGACCTGGATAAAGCGCTAAAAGCAGGTGCTGAGTTCATCGTTTCTCCAAATACCGTCAAAGAAGTCGTTGCGCGATGCGCCCACCTCGGCATCCCGGACATTCCCGGAGCTCTCTCTCCCACGGAAGTCCAAACCGCATTCGATTTTGGAGCAACCTGCGTTAAAATATTTCCAGTCGGAACCGTCGGCGGCCCCGCATACATCCGCGACCTCCGCGGACCGTTCCGCGACATACCCCTTCTCGCTTGCGGCGGCGTAAGCGCAGAAAACGTAGGCGATTACATTAAAAGCGGATCCAACCTCGTTGCATTCGGCGGCAGCATATTCAAGCCACAATGGATGAACGAAAAAAATTGGGAAATGATAAAACAAAAATTGGAAATTTTCATTGCAAAAACAAAAGAAGCGCTCTAGGCGCTTTTTTTATTTATGGGTACCTTTAAAAATTGCTTTGGTGAAGTGAATAGCATACAAATCGAGTGCAGCAAAGGCAAGCTTGCTTGTCTTTATTGCCGAGATGCAGCAGCGGACGATAACGCGAAGCGTCAAAATCGTCCAATTGTCAAGAACCGAGGAAGAAGCACGAACACTTGCTCTTTAGCGCTTAGTGAGAAACAGGGGCTCTTGGCACTTTAGTGGTTAGAGCCCTTGATCCTTCAGAGATGAATGTGCGAAAGGAGTAGGAAACATGAACACTTAGGAGCTTGCTCCTTAGTGAGAATGATCCCTGTGGGAGCAGGAACGATTGTC
>JALNVO010000093.1 GCA_023231365.1 Fibrobacteraceae bacterium
ATCGTGTGCTCCAGGCAAACGCTGGTATAGCGCACACCCGAGTTACCGTGAATCGCCCAAATACGGAGACCCCGTCATTCTTTTAGGACTCCACGATGCCGTAGTCGTCACCCGTGACAAATGGTTCGCTAAACACCTCGAGATGCCTCGCGATTCCGTTTATCTTTCCATCGGAGCAGCTCTTGAGGAAAATTTCAAGAAAGAACTCCGCAACCGCTATGCCGCCCTCAGCATCTGGCCCGATTCCGTCTACAATTCTCTTCCGGAAGAGACGCAGAAACTTGATGAGCGCATTTACATTAAAGGCCGCTTTCCTGTTCAAGGAAAGCCCTTGCGCGATAAAGAAGGCAAACCCGCTCCTTATATCATCCTCGTTCACGAATTTACATTCGGGCTGGATCTCTCCCGCGATAATTTTTTCGACTATGCCCTAATAAACAATGAATCCACCGAACAGCGCACGTCCAAAAATTTGACGGTTATTTTGTCCTACACTCTGTGGGATAATTTAAAGCAACGCCCTCTGTATTCTTCCGTTGCCGAAATTCAAAGGCCTATTCCGCACGATGTACAAATAAGCGACATTCCTGAAATTTCTAAAGCAGCTGCCGATACGCTCATTTCAGAAATCGACAAAGGAGTGCGTTGATGAACTCCTCTAAAATTTCATTTTCCGCATTTTGCGGAGCGGTTCTTCTCTTATTCACCGCCCCATCCGCAAGCGACGTTTTCTTCCGCGAACCGTTTACGCTCTGGGAAAGCCCGGAAATTCTCGTATGGACTCCGGACTCCACCGCGCCAATAGACCCCAAGGAATTTTCCCTTTCGCTCAAACGCAATAATGGCGGCATAGGAAACCCGACAACGCGCCTCGCCGGTGAATGGGAACGCGACACAAGTTCCGCCCTCTATGCAAACTGGCTCAGAGAAAACTTGGAACCAGGCCTTTCCCCGGAGCTGTTAAAAGCCCGCGATAAAAGCGTTGCCCAAAAGATCTCGGAAATTGAAGACCGCTATCTTTTGTTCGTTACGCGCAAAAGCGACAAGCTCTACGTTGCACTCTTCAATGAAGAGTCCTCCGCGCCTAAAGTCGCAGGCACCCTCCCCTACAATGATGACAAAATTCAACTCGGCGACGATCTTGCAGAAATGCTCTTCGGCGGAAGCACGGAACGCCGGCTTACAAAAGAAGAACGGAAAAAGCAGGCGACTGAGCCAAACCCTTATTATTCCGAAATTCCAAAATTTCACGGTTGGGCGGGTGTCTCCATTGGTTACACACAAGCTAAAATTCCTCTTACTCCCGATAGCTGGTACAATCACAAGCTGAAAAGCCGCATCAAAAACTATCGCAACACAGAAGACTCGCTCAGCGTATGGAATTTTCTCGACGATAAATCTCCGCTTCTCACCGTTTACGCAGGCGGAACGTGGTATGGCTTTATCGGAGCCGAAATCTTTTTGCGGTATTCTTCGCACGACGCAAAAATCAACGAAAGCGATACCATTTACAATGAACTCGACCATTGGACTTTCAATCGCTACGAAATCGGCCTAAACCTGATGCTTTCGCGGACATACCCCTTTAACAAATACATCGACATTTCTCCTTACGCTTACTTAGGATTCATTTACAGCTTCTTCTCCGAAGACATCGATACAAAAAGCGGCGTCGAAGAGCCTTCTGGAGCATACAAGACCCGAATCGAATTCCAGAATTTCTACAAAGGCGCGATTATGGGAATCGGAAGCCGGGCCATATTCCTTAAACATTACGGCCTAGATCTCCGGGCGGGTATTGCCGGGCGCGGGCGCAGCCTTGATAGAGAGCCCTCTGCGGACGCTGTTGCCGAACCCACGGAAATCGGCGGTTCCACCATCGACTGCTTTATTTCTCTCGGGCTAGAATACCATTGGGATTTAAAATAATTTCAACAGGGCACCTCTAAAGCGTGCTGATGGAAACCCTCTGTTGAGAATTCACCTCCCCTCTGCACTTTGCCGGATTCAATGACGTAATGGACTTGTATTAAAAAATGAATCCAATCCCAGCCAATTCTATTTCAAAAATTCACTTTTCGCCAACAGCAATCTCAAAGTGAATTCCTTCAATATTTTGCGGGAGACCGGATGGTTTCGAATGCTTGAGACTCCGTGGCTCTTGAAGGGGTAGCCGGAGCCGATGCCCTATGTACGCGCTGCCGGGCAAAGGCTAGGGGAAGGCTTTCCCCACCAAACGGATCTGCAATGTTTACTCCTGAAGCTCCGCTCGAATTTTCCGACGGAATTCGCAGGCTTAGATCGCGGTCAGTTGGTACAAACGCCCCAAAAAGATTGTTCCACTCTAAGATTATTTAAAACACAAATTCCCCGCACGGAATGCGGGGAATTTGAAGGGTGGGTAATCGGACTCGAACCGACGACAACCAGAATCACAATCTGGGACTCTAACCAACTGAGCTACACCCACCATAAAAATGAGCGAGGCAAATATAGCACAAACCGCAAAAAGTTTAAAGGGCTATCCGCCGATTATTCTTCGCGGTTCTTCTGCCTCATCAAGCGAAGGAAGTTCGCCCGCTTGAAGTCATTGCGGTGTTCGGCGCAAAAACGAGGGTACACGAATTGCTTGGGGAATACTTTGATTTCGAACGTGTTGTTGCAGCCTTCAAGGCAGCAGCGGAACGGCAAATCAAGGACTTCCGTGTAATTGTGGCGGAAAATGATGTTCTTTGCATCGATGTTTTCCAAGTCCTTCTTTTGCTTCTGGCGGTTTTTGATGTCGCGGTGAAGCGGGCAATACTTCGCAATGGGATGTCCCCAGAACTCGCGTCCGCAGCCAGGCTCTTGGCAAATCTTGAGCTTGATGCGTTTTTTCTTCTTGTATTTTGGTAACTGCATAGCCGCTCCGAAAAGTTTCTGCAAATTTAGCAAAAAAGGCTTTTTTTTGCAAATTTTTCTCTCTTTTCTTCGGTTCTGCGTCTTTTTAAATGGCTTCTTCTTTTTTAAGGAAGGCCTATGATCCGTTTTTTTCCCCTTTTCTTTGCCCTCTCCGCTTGCCTTTGCGGATGTCAGGAGTTCGCTTCCGAGAGTGAGAGCTCTTTGAGCCATTCCGCCCAAATCCATTTTCTCGACGTGGGGCAAGGGCTGTCCGTTCTGCTCGAAAGGAACGGGGAATTTGCTCTTTACGATGCGGGGCCCGATTCAGCGGGTTTCTGGGATTCACTCCACACACGTCAAATTCCACACTTGAACTGGGTCCTCATCAGTCATTTTCATCGGGATCACGCGGGCGGCTTACTCGAGTGGGACGGCAAAATCAAAATCGATTCGCTGTTCTACGGTACGGATGCTGAAGGCGGGCCACTCCGCGATAGCGTCTTCTCTCTTGCCGAGAAATTCGGTACTGCGGTAGTAAAAGTGGAGCGGGGCTATAAACTTCCTTGCTCCCCATGGACATGCCAAGTCCTCTGGCAACCCGAATTTTCGCACCTGAATGGCAACAATGCAAGTGCCGCACTCCAAATAACCGACGGCATTTACAGCACTTTTCTAGAAGGCGACTTAGAAACCCAGGGCGAAGCCGGGCTCCTCGAAATTTCAGGCGATTTGCAAGCAGACCTCTTGCAAGTGGGGCATCACGGTTCAAAAACAAGTTCCTCGCTCCCGTTCCTCGAAAGAGTTGCCCCGAAATACGCAGTTATTTCCGCCGGGAAGAAGAATTCCTACGGACACCCGGCTAAAGAAACGCTCCGCAAGCTAGAAATAGTGTTGAGGGACTCTTCTAAAGTTTTCCGTACGGATTTACAGGGCTCGATTCTATTTGAATGGATTTTTGGCAAGGGAATTTGGCACCGCTAATTTACTACTTTGGAAGGCAATGAAACATTCTTTCCATATTCCCGTGATGGGAACCTGTTATACGGCAGATTCTCCAATACGCCTCGCCCACTTGGGCTTTAGTACCGTCATCTCCCTTGTTGACGATATTCTTCTAGAACGCTTGGGTTCTTATTACGCCAAACTATATAAGCTTCCCTATGCGACTGTTCCAAAGAAGGAAGAGGGCGGACGTGCCGAGCGCATTAAGAATTATTTGAACCTAGTAGACCAGATCGTCAAAATCAAGATGGACAAAACCAAGGCGATGAATTTCAACGGGAAGAGCGACAAGGACCGCTACTTTAAGCTGCTCCCTACGAAAAGTCCTCTCCGTCAGCGCTATTTCAAAATGATGGAGCTTCCGCAAGGCGAACTTCGCACAAATGAAGAAAAAAATCTACAAGAAGAGATGACGCCGGGTTCCATTGACGTGAACATTATGGTCAAGCTCGACCGCCCGGAATATGGCGATGCTAAAGAAGCCCTCAAAGGCTACGCAGAGTCCGACCTCAAAGGCAACACGGGCATCGTTTTCAGCGCGGGCATCAATCAGGCTCTCTATACGGTTGCTTCTGAATTCAAATGCTTTTACCGGAACGCAAAAGGATTCTTCGACAAAAAAATCATCGTCAAAATTTCAGACTTCCGCTCAGCACTCGTCCAAGGGAAATTCCTCGCCCGCAAAGGTCTTGAGGTAAGCGAATTCCGGATTGAATCCGGGCTCAACTGCGGCGGTCATGCTTTTGCTTCGCAAGGTGAACTTTTGCCTGCTATCCTCAAGGAAGTCGCCGAAAAGAAGGACTCTCTCGTAGCCCAGTTCAAGTCCGCCATCCAGAAATATTACACCGCAATGGGCTGGGACTCGGCCGTACTTGAAAAAGAGAACAAGCCCATTTTTAGCGTGCAAGGCGGTATCGGCAATTTCGGCGAAGATCTCCGCCTCCGGACAGAATATGGTATGGACAGAACCGGCTGGGGTTCTCCTTTTATGCTAGTTCCCGAAGCAACCCTTTTAGACAGCATAACCCGTAAGCAGCTAGTCGATGCAACCGAAAAGGATTTGTTCCTAAGCAACGCCTCCCCCCTTGGCGTTCCTTTCAACAATTTGCACACCTGCGGCGCAGAAGTCGCCCGCAAGAAGCTCATTGCAGAAGGCCATCCGGGAGCTCCCTGCATCAAAGGATTCTTGGAGAACAATACGGAATTCACAGAGCGACCGATCTGCACTGCCTCCCGCCAATACCAGAAGCTCAAAACGGAACAGATCGAAAAGATGGCTATTTCCCGCGAAGCGAAAGACAAGCTTCTTGCCCACGCTTATGAAAAGACATGCCTCTGCCATGAACTCGGGAATGCCGGCTTGATCGAACTTGGCCTCGAGACTCCGGAAAAAGCTCCGCAAGCAATTTGTCCAGGCCCGAATATTGCCTATTTCAACAGGGAATACACTCTCGAAGAAATGGTCGATCACATTTATGGCCGCGGCAAGTCTCTCGTTCCCGAAAACCGCCCGCACGTCTTTGCTCAAGAAATCAAAATCTACGTTAACTGGTTCAAGGGGGAACTTGAGAACTTCAGTGGCGACAAGGATTATGCCAAATGGCTCGACGGCGCTGCCGAAAACTTATACAAAGGGATGGACCTTTCTTTGGAAGTAGCGCAGGGCAAAGCCTACCCCGGCGAGAATTTGAAGAGCATTGAAGATGCGGTACAAAAATACAGGCCAGTGCTCCAGAATCTTCAAGAAGAGCTGAAGCGTAAGGCTGCTTAATTTTTTTCTGAATGGGCAAACTTCGGCTTGCCCGTCCAACCTAATTTTCCGCGGAGGGCATTCACGAATCCCGTATTCTTCATACGGATAAATGTAGTGACATCCTTGCTCGCCGATAGCGATACAGCATCGCCTGCGGCAAGGACTTTCGTGATCCGTCCGTCAAAAACCAAATTCAGAGGGACGTCCACCGCAGAAGAGATGCGACAAGTGGATGTTGCGGGAATGATCAGCGGGCGCACCGAAAGGCTGCTGGGTGCAACAGGCGTGATGACAAATGCCGACGTAGAGGGATAAATAATCGGACCTCCAGCAGCAAGGTTGTATGCCGTGCTTCCCGTGGGTGTCGAGAGTAGAAGAGAATCCGCCCAGTATTCCGTAAGCGGGCGTCCATTATATTCCACATTCACATTCACCATGCATTCCGGGGCTTTAGCCCGGATATGCACTTCGTTGAGTACCGTTTCCCGGTAGATAACCTTGCCTTTGTGATAAACTTTTGCATCAATCATAATGCGGTCTCGCGTGGAGTAATCACCCGCCGAAATAGCATTGAGCGTCGGAGTAAGGTTCTCCAGTTGGGTTTCAGCGAGAAACCCGACACGGCCTGCATTCACTCCTAGAATGGGGACGTTCGCTCCAAGGGCAAGGCGCACAGAAGAGAGCACAGTGCCATCGCCACCAATCGCTATGAGGAGGGAACATTTGCGGAGTGTGCGTTCCGATGCCACCTTGATCGGTTTTTTTGCAATGTCCGAAAGAGAGTCCATCGCAAAAAAAGAAACATCGCGGTGAAGGTCCGCCCACGCGGCAATTTCATCCAAAGCTTTCACCAATTCAGAGCTTTTATCTTTCCAACCGACAATGCCTATTTTGGAAAAGTTCATTCTGCCGCCATTGATTTCAATTTATCACAAATTCCGGGGAAAGTGTTCTCTACAGAATCCGTATTGTGGACTACTGTTTCACCATTCGCAAAGAGAGAAAGGACTAAAAACAAAATAGCAAGAATTGGGTCATTCCCGGCATCGAATTCTCCCGCATCCAGTCCTTCCCTACCGCGAACTACCAAGCCTTCTTCATAGACGCCGATACCCGAGCCCGTCTTTTTTAAATTGGATGCCAGAAATTCGCATTTTGGGCGAAGCACCTTAGATAGAGAATCGGGAATCCGCAGAATACTTTCACCATCTGCTGTAGAAGCTGCAAGGGCGATAAACGGATATTCTTCAAGGCAAGTACAGAGAATGTCTTCTGTCAACCGGCGGGAAGAAAGCCGCTTCTCATAAACAGCTGTCACATCGGCATATGCCGTGCCGTAACGTTCATGGCGGTTCGTAAAGTTGATATTCGCGCCCATACGTTTGAGCGCAGAGAACGCCCCGGCGCGATCTAAAGAAACTTGCACGTTCTTGAGCGTTACCGGTTTATCCTTAAACACGGGAGAAAGCACGGCAAGAGAAACAAAGGCGCACGCTTCAGTTGCGTCGCTAGGCACAAAGTAATCATGGCTCGTTAAAATTTTTGTTTCAGTCGCAATCGTTTTAACCTTGCGTTCCGTCTTTATCCCGCGGGCCTTCGCCATCCGGCGTTCGAGTTCGCTCATTTCTTCGGCACCCGTCGTTTCCATTTTGATGGACGCGCCAAAATAGGCGAGCATATCCACAAAGCCAGTGCGAATGGGGCTGTGTTCTTCAATTTCTACATTTTTTCCAAGAACCAACGCATTCAAGAATACGGCATTCTTTGCCAAATAGGGGACATAACCTTCCCGCGTTTCCTTGAGCACAGGAAGCGATTCCGAGAAATGAAAGACAAAAGAAGCTTCTTCTTCTTTATCCAGCACAGCTCCGAATATTTCCGAAAGCATCTTTTTCGCACGGGCAAGCACATCCGGATTCCCCGTTGCCGTATAGAGCATTTCCGCATCTTTCGAAGCAAGAGCTAAAAAAAGAGCGAGGGCGTTATCCGATTCCGGGAGCTTTAATAGCGCAGGAACTTTATACGAAAAGCCGACACCCGAAAGAACGGTATGGGCACCCTTTTCTTCTACCGTCAATCCGAATTCCGAAAGAAGTTCCACAAAAGCCCTGCTGCGCGGTGTAAACGAGAAATCGTCCAAAGTTGTGCGACCGTTGACAAGCAAGCCCATTATCAAAACATCTTCCGAGAGTTCGCGGTCGGGATTCAAATAAAATTCAAGCATCAGCGCTCCATCACTTCAAATTCTAAATAGCGCAAAAGTTTACACGCCGCAGTCGCTTGCTCTTCGGTCTTGAATGCAATAAGGAGCGTCCCTGCCACATTTTCACGGACTTTCATCAATTCGATATCGCGCACATTGAGACCCGCATCCGCCAAAGGCTCAAGTACGCTCAACAAAGCACCCGGCTTGTCTTTAAGCTGTACTGTCAACTGATAGAAGCTATTGGCGGGATTTTTTCCAGAAGCAAACAAAGACGCCCGGCCCGCATTTCCTTGAAGGAAAATATCGTGCAAAGGCTGGTCGTCCGCCGGCAATTTTTCAATCGCATTACGAGTTTCATGCAGGCCTTCCGCATATTCATCCATCGCCCGCAAAATTTCCGTCCGGTTCGTTTCGGCAATATCCTTCCACATAGCCCAACCTGAAGCGGCAATACGGGTCATATCGCGGAAAGCTCGCCCCGCAAAATGCTGGTATCCATTTTGGAGAAGTCTGTTTGGAATATTTGCAGCAAGGCTAGAACTCGCCATTTGAGGCATGTGGCTTACCCAAGCAACCGTCTGATCATGGTGTTCTGAGGAAAATACGATTTGTGTAGCACCCACAAAAGCAATGAGTTCAGAGAGTACTTTATATGAATTCTCAGGAGCTCCCGCCGGAGGGCAGACAAACCAATACGCGTTTTCAAAGATGGAAGGATCGTTGAATTCGAGAGTCCTCTTTTCGGATCCCGCCATCGGATGGCTACCGACGAAAGTAAACGGAGCTTTGAGCTGCGCACCGGCCTTGCAAATTTCAGCTTTAGTACTCCCGATATCGGAAATAAATACCGGATGCGAAGGAATAAACGCGGAGAGTTTTTTCAGCGTGGAAAGGATCCCGGAAATAGGCGTGCAAAGAAGAATCACGTCCGAACCTTCCACCCAATGTTCCAAATCATCGTATGCAAAGGTTTCATCAGCAAGCCCAAGTTCCTTGGCGCGCACCAAAGTCTTTTCCGAACTTACCGCCCGGACAATAACAGAAAGCCTAGCCTGCTTAATGGCCGCGGCAATGGAACTCGCGAGGAGGCCGAATCCGACTAAAGTAATGCGGTTAATGGAAAGCAAGGTCATTTCTCCACATTGCGGGTTTCTTCCATAATGGACGTAAAAATGTGGCGCATAGATTCCGCAGAAAGAGGCCCTTTAGACGCCTTCGCTTTTTTAGCAACCCGATCTAATATCTTTTTTTCACGGGAAGCATCCAAAACGGGAAGTCCCTTTTGCTTCTTGATCTTTCCAATTTCAGAAGCATAACTTGCGCGCTTGTTCAAAAGCTCGATGATCATATCTTCGAGTTCATCAATTCTCGTCCGCCAGTTTTCAATATCCATTAACGAAGCCTCTTCACCAAAATGTAATAATAACTTTTTAAGAATTATCTCATTCATGCAGGTTTTGCGGAGATACGGCTTTTTGTCGATTATCCCAAGCGCTTATACTCAAGGGCACCTCTAAAAACTGCTTCGGTTAAGTGAACTGCATGCAAATCGAGAGGAGCAAAGACAAGCTTGCTTGAGCATGACCGAAATGCAGGCGATGAGGCGAAGCGTCAAAACCATGCAAGGTAAGTGTCGCACAACCGAGCTTGCTTGGTTGTATGACCGAACCGCAGGGGTAACGCGAAGCGTACATACTCTCTGTATTGATGCCTTCGGCATCCGCTTCTGCGCCTTAGGTCATGATAGCGAACAAGTTCGCTACCTGAGATGCTCGGCTTGAGCGTTCTTCGCCACTTTGAGAGACGACTGTTGCAAAAACCGAATACAGCGGCAAAGCTTGCTTTGACATTGTCTGAGGCTCGGCAACAGGTACTTTAGTCCACCAGTGCGAAGTGTTACCCGAAATTGTTGCGGTGTCACGTTGTTCCATCCTCACCCCTGCGGGGCCGGACTAGAGTCCGGCTCTTCGAACCCTGACGTTCCCCGAAGGGAACCGGCTTCTCGTTGTTGCGGTGTCACGTTGTTCCA
>JALNVO010000094.1 GCA_023231365.1 Fibrobacteraceae bacterium
AATTGACGCAGTCGGACGCCAGCGGGGAGCAGGACTCGGTGGCGGCCATGATAAACGGAAACAAACGCTCAACCAGCTCTTGGTCGAAATGGATGGATTCTCCGCCAACGAAGGTGTAATCCTCATTGCAGCAACAAACCGCCCCGATGTGCTCGACAAGGCTTTGCTCCGCCCGGGCCGCTTCGACAGACAAATTACAGTAGGCCTCCCGGATCTCATAGGTCGCGAAGCCATTTTGCGCGTGCACCTCAAAAAGCGCAAGGTCCCCCTTGAAAAAGGTGTAGATATTCGCGCTATTGCCAAAGGAACGCCGGGCCTTGCCGGTGCCGACCTAGAAAACCTCATCAACGAAGCCGCATTACTTGCCGCCCGCTTCAACAGCAAAAAAGTCACCAATCAAGACTTTGAAGAAGCCCGTGACAAGCTCGCCATGGGAGCAGAGCGCCGCTCACTGCTGATGACCGAAGAAGAAAAGCGGCACACAGCCTACCACGAAGCAGGACACGCGTTGATGACGCTCCTCTGCCCGCATTCCGATCCTCTGCACAAAATAACGATCATACCCCGCGGGCGCGCTCTAGGCGTCACAATGTCCTTACCAGAAAACGACCGCGTATCGCTATCAAAAGAAAGCGCTGAAGAAAACATTATGATCTTGATGTCCGGTCGCCTTGCTGAACTTATCGAGTTCAACCACCAGAGTACAGGAGCCTCCAACGATATCGCGAGGGCAACAGAACTCGCCCGTAAAATGGTTACCGAATGGGGCTTCGACGAAAACATCGGACCACTCTGCTATAGCAGGAGTGAAGGCGAAATTTTCCTCGGACGCGAGATCAACAAACCCAAGGAAATGTCAGAAAAAATGGCGGAAGCCATCGACGGCGCCATCAATAACCTAGTCAAGCGCCTCACCGAAAAAGCGAAAGGACTCTTGGAAGAAAACCACGAGAAACTGAAAGCTCTTGCTGAGGCGCTCATCGAAAACGAAGTACTTGACCGCGACGAAATCGACCGCGTAATAAAAGGTGAAAAACTTGAAGGCACAAAAAAGAGCCGCACGTACCAATACAAAAAGGATCACGCCGAAAAGAAGGCTAAGGACAAAAAATCCGAAGAACCACCTCCAGATCCGGGCCGTCCACAAACCGTACCTTTGGAGGGCAGTCCGATCCCCGTTGGAAACGCCCCCAGCGAAGGCAAAGTAAAAGCTTAGAGGAAATACCGTGATATTCAAAGACTACCTCCATCGATCGAATGCCATATCTTGGACTATCGCCGGAAGCGTAATCACAGCCCGCCCTGTTCCAGCAATTATGGGCATAGTCAATGTAACTCCGGATAGTTTTTTCGACGGTGGAAAGCACAACACGCCCGAAGCAGCCTTTGAACACGCAAAAAAGCTCTTGGATGAAGGTGCGACAATTATTGACATCGGCGGCGAAAGCTCAAGGCCGGGGGCAAAGCCTGTGAGCGCAGACGAAGAACTCGAAAGAGTAATTCCGTTAGTCAAGCTTCTCCAGCCGCTCTTAAGTACCCGCGAATTTTTCATATCCATTGATACCATCAAATCTAAAGTCGCCTTGGAATCAATGAAAGCGGGGGCGCACATCATCAACGATATTAGCGCGCTTACCTTTGACAAGGATATGCCAAAGGTCATTGCAGAGACAAATGCCGCCGCAGTACTCAACCATATCCGCGGCAATTTCGGGAGCATGCAAAGCGACTTCACGCCTTACAAGAACGTCACCGCCGAAGTCCGCGACAGCCTCGTTTTTTCCGCAAAAAAGCTCATCGACTTGAATGTAGATGAGAAGACGATCTGCCTTGACCCGGGTATCGGTTTCGGCAAAAGCCTCCAAGACAACTTGGATCTCATTGCCTCCACAGAAGAATTTGTCTCTATCGGCTATCCCGTTCTCTACGGAATGTCCCGAAAATCATATATTGGAAAGATCCCTGGGCTTCAAAAAAGCGATCGACTGATTCCCACAGTGACTTCGGGAATTATCGCGGCACTCGGCGGCGCAACAGTACTTCGCGTACACGACGTCAAAGAAGCAGCCGAATCCATGAACCTTTTAAAGGCTTTCCGTCTATGAATCCTATTAAATTATTCGGAGTCATCGACGTCCGTATCGCGGATATTCTCGACATATTTCTCATTACAATCGTCGCCTATTACGTGTTTCTCCTTTTCCGCGGAACGCGCGCCGTACAAATGTTCGTCGGCGGTGGTCTCCTTCTTGTCGCCTGGATTCTCGCCCAATGGTGGGAATTACACACGGTCGTATGGCTGCTCAGCAACTTGGCAACGCTCGGCATTGTCGCAATAGTCATTCTCTTCCAACCCGAAATTCGCGGAGCACTCACCCGTATAGGCCAATCAGCCTCCAAAGCGAACCTCAAGACGCTTTTCTTTCACCAGAGCGGTCTTGAAATTGTCGCTAACGAAATCGGCACAGCCATCCAAGATCTTTCCAAAAATCAGTTTGGAGCGCTCATCGTACTTGAAAAGCGGGTAGGACTCCGCAATTATGCCGACACCGGTGAAATACTCAATGCCCGCATCAGCGCGCGTCTCTTGCGATCGCTCTTCTTCCCGAACTCAGCACTCCACGATGGCGCCGTCATTCTCAACAGTAAATCCATCGTCGCCGCAGGTTGCATTCTTCCGCTCCCCACAATCACATCCGAAAGCGATTCCGGACTCGGAATGAGACACCGCGCCGCCAAAGCGCTTGCCGCCGAATGCGATGCTATGGTCATCGTCGTTTCCGAAGAAACGGGTTACATCTCCATCGCTTACCGGAGTACGCTCCGCCGCAAGCTGAGCGTCAAGGAAGTAGAAGAGGAAATCAAACGCCATTGGCGCGATCTTTTTGAAGGCCAGGGCTCATCCAAGACGACACCCGAAAATTAATATGAGGTAGTGTATGTCCGCCGAAAAGAAAAATTCCGCAGAAGAAGAAAACGCACAGCGCAAAAAGAAACGGCGCCACAAGCTTACCCTACTCATTTTAATGTTCTTATTACTTTGTGCGCTATTCATCGTACAATGTGAGCTTTCGCGTTATAAAAATCAAATTCTAAACAGCAAACAAAACGCAGAAGACTTGGAAAATTTAAAAGCAGATAGTCTCGCCCGCTATTTAGATTCGCTCAAAGGAGATAGTCTCGCCCGTTTAAATGACAGCCTGGCACGGCTTCAAAGCCTAGAAGACAGCCTCCGCAACGACAGCATCGCCAAAGCAAACAGAGCCGCAGGGATTGATGCCGCACTGAACTTTGCAAAAGACAAAATCACTGCAGACTCCATCGAAAAGCGCAAACGCGAAATTCGCGACAGCATCGCCCGCGCCGATTCGCTTGCACGCCTCGACAGCATCTCCAGAGCGAACCGGGACTCCATTCCGCCAGAAGCATCCATAGTGCCTCCTCCAGGCCGCTACTTCGACCCAATACCCCTCAAAGTCAAATGCGATGAAATCAAGTGCAAAGTATACCTTTCCACTGGCGACACGGCCCACGCACAAGAGCTCACCAATGCCATTACATACAACAAAACCGGCGACGTTTTCTATGCCGCCGAGGACTCAGCAGGCAATCGCAGCAAGTGGCAAAGCGCACATTACGATATGGCGAGCGACAATGTCTGCGGCAAGAACGCCTACCCCGTACCCGTCAAAGGGAAAACCGTATGCGTAGACGCCTACGAATACCCAAATAACGCGGACGAAGTTCCCAAAGATATGGTCTCGCATGAACAAGCCGTGCGCCTCTGCGAAGAAACAGGCAAACGCCTTTGCGCAATCGAAGAATGGCAGGCAGCCTGCCGCGGCAAGGACAATTTCAAATACTCCTATGGAGATTCCTATGCCCCATCCAAGTGCAATACCAATACCAAAGCGGCTAAGCGCTCCGGACGCAAAGAACAATGCCGCAGCTGGTACGGAATGTACGACATGAACGGGAACCTCTGGGAATGGACTTCCACGCCCTCCAAGGAACGCGAGACTCTATTCCTCGTTGCCGGTGGAGCTTGGGACACACAGAACGCAAGCGGCTGTACTGAAAATAAATTCAGCTTCTACCCCCAGAACCAGTACAACTTTGTCGGATTCCGTTGCTGCGCCAATGCAAAATAAAAGGCTATTTCAGTTCCACATGCAGATGCTCGCCTGAAGCCCCCGGATGTTCCCACAAAACAAGAAAACGCTCTCCCAAGCTTTTGCGGATAGCAGACACCAGTTTGGATCTTTTTTGCCAAGGGACATCCGAAATGCGGAAATCAATCGCTTCATTCAAATAGTGCTTTGAAAAACGGGCATGCCAAGAAAAATCATTCGCACTCGTAATCACCGGCCGATAGGAATCACCCATCACCGCATGATATTCAGCAACAACGACAAGTGCGGCAGAATCCAGTGCCGGTTCCAATTTTCCCGTATAGACGCCAGGCTTTAATTTCGTCCGTTTTAATAGCAGCCGATGCACATCCTGCTCCCCCCATTCCCCGTAACAAAGAGAAAAGGAAAGCAATAAAAGGAAAAAGCGGATGAACACAAACGAAAAATAGTTTTTTGGGAAAAACTTTTTGCTATTTTTATATGCACGGAGAATGAAATATGAAAAAAATCCTTCTGGTTTCCACACTTGCACTAACGGCCCTTCTCACGTCCTGTTCCAAGCATGAAAAACCCGTCTTCACCGGTTATTGGCAAGGCGAAGACAATATGATTTTTGAAGTCATTCAAAATGACGGCAATAGCTACACGATCCGCAACATCAACGGCGACCTCTCCGCACACATCGAAGGAGATACAGTTCTCACCGGCAAAAATTCGCTAGACATGAAATTTGAAATGAAGGTTAAGGCCGACTCCGCGTTCTACCAGTTCGACACGATCATCTCCAAATACAAGCGTATTGACAAAGACACGTACCAATCTATTTTCAAAACGCTCACTCCTGCGATTTAGCACAAAATGATAGTTTGAGAAAGGGCGCATCCGACTAACGGCGGACCAAGCTATATTGCAGGGCTCTCCGTGGCGGCAAACCAAAACGCCGCCGCCCCGGAGAGCTCCTGCAACCGAGCCTTTGCAAATCAAAAAAATCAAACCAAAGCAAAGTCTCGGCACATTCGTGTCACTATCTTTTGCGCAAAGCGAAAAAAAGGAATTATTCATTTAACTCCCCCCTTCCCACGAGGGAAGAATAATCCAGATGCCTGTTCCAAGCGCCATTGAAAAGAGCGTCCATCCTTTCCAGGGTAGGAATTTTGCAACTACCTTCATTAAGCCGAAAGGCGAATTCGTCTACGTATCTCTGAAGATGCTTAAGCGAGAACTGGTGAAAGATTCCGTAACGCCCTCGATTGAGGACTGCCCAAACAGATTCAATCCCATTGGTGCAGGCCATCGCATCTACAAACAGCTTAGCTGAATGATTCACGGTCTTGTACTGATATTGCTCAGAAAGCCCGTCATATTCTCTAAAGTCATCTGTATTTACAACAGACCCAAGCAATACCGTCTTGTACATCATGGGCCGAAAAGTCTGCATTTTGGTATTAGGCACAACTTTGGCAAAGCCGCGTCCCTTACGTCTGCGTATCCCAACGACCGCAGACTTGCCTATGGAACCCCGCCCCGATTTTAACCTTTTGCGCTTGTGTTTGTTGCTTTCCTTACCGCCTATACAGGTCTCATCCCTTTCGACGATTCCCTGTAGGAAAGCATTTCCGCGCTCGCCCATGGATGAGCGGATGCGATGCATCATGAACCAAGCTGAATTTTGCCGAATGCTCAATTCTTTGCTTAACTGGAGAGACGAGATTCCTTTGCGGGCAGTCACCATCATGTAAATGGCGAGAATCCATTTGTCCAGGGGAATATGGGAGCGTTCGAAAATCGAGGCGGTACGTACTGTAAATTCCTTATGGCATCTGCAACAGCGATAGTAACCAGCCCGAGTTCCTCCACGTGCGCAAGAATGACGATGTCCGCAAAATGGGCAGATACGTCCTGACGTCCCCCATCGTTTCCTTTCTAATAACCTGAGAGCCGCCATTTTGTCTGGGACGAGTTTTGTCAATTCATAATAGCTGATAGTTGTTTTGTCGTTCATTGCAACAAAGTTACTATGTGCGTGTGTCAAAAATTGACAATTTTCTGGCAGGTGGTCTTAACTGAATAACTCCCAAATAAACAACCGCCCCTAAAAGGGGTTGCGTGAACAAGCCCCCATAGGGGGCTATTTCTAAATCATCATTCCCTGTCTGAACAATTCTTCTTGACTGTCTTCCAGATAGCCTTTCTTTTGCTGCCAGCGGGTATATTTCACCACTTGTTCTTCGTTCACTCCCACCGTGCTCACGAAGTAATCCGTGGAGCAGAAGTGGATCCCCCAGTATTTTTTACGGGGACTGCCGTGCGCCCTGAATATCTTTATCGCGCTCCGGCCTTTCAAAGAGACGAGCAAAATTGCTCACGCTCCTGTCCGGCGGAATCTCGAGAACTATGTGGATATGATCCTTCCGGACATTTCCCTCAATGACCGTTAAATTCTTCCATTCGCAAAGACTGCAGATTTCATCGCGGACCGACAGCCGAATGTCGCCATTCATCACTAATGTACCGATATTTAGGGCACCGGATGATGTGATACTTTCATTCATAGACCGTATGTTTTCATTTTCTTAACGATGAGGGCATCGGGTCTCCTTGTCAGATTTTACCCTTGTCCAAGGAATCTATGTCCTCATCAACTTTTCTCGCTTACTGTACTTCAAGCATAGCTATGGAACCGAAACCCCGCGCAAAGCAGGGGGAAAAGAGTCGCGCTTTCGCTTGCCATTCAAAAGGGTCAATACTTACATTTTGATAGCTTTGCCGACAATTTTGACTGTGTTGCTCTTAATTTGCAAATCATTTATTTTAGCAAGCAATTTCTAGAAGTGCCCTTGAGAATATTGTCCACACTCCAGCATATTCATCAAATTTTTCTAAATTATCCTTGTTCAATTTTAACATGAAGGTGCTTTCTATGAGCAAGAATTATAAAATTGCAGTACTTCCCGGCGACGGAATTGGCCCGGAAGTTATGAAAGAAGCAGTACGCGTCCTTGACGCCGTGGCAAACAAATTCAGTTTCAAGGTAGAAAAAGAATGGGCGGACGTAGGCGGTATCGCATACGATCACTTCCAGAACCCGCTCCCCGAAAGCACGCTCAAACTAGGCGAAGCCTCCGACGCAATCCTCTTCGGCTCCGTAGGCGGCCCGAAGTGGGAAAAGCTTCCCCCAAATCTACAACCGGAACGCGGCGCGCTACTCCCCCTCCGCAAGCACTTCAAGCTTTTCTGCAATTTGCGCCCGGCACGCGTCTATAAGGAACTCGCCCCAGCTTGCCCGCTTCGCGCAGACATCGTCGGTGACGGGTTCAACATTCTCACCATCCGCGAACTCACGGGAGACGTTTACTTTGGCGAACCCAAGGGCCGCGAAGGCTCGGGTGACAACGAAATCGGCTTTGATACAATGAAATACAGCCGCTACGAAATCAAACGCATCGCCAAATTCGCATTCGAAGCTGCTAAGCTACGCAAGAAGAAAATCGCGAGCATTGACAAGGCGAACGTCCTCACCACCAGCGTCCTCTGGCGCGAAGTCGTGAAGGAAGTCGCAGTTGACTATCCCGATATCGCCCTTGAACATTTGTATGTCGATAACGCCGCGATGCAGCTCCTTCGCCGCCCACGCGAATTCGACGTTCTCCTCTGCCCGAATCTATTCGGCGATATACTCACCGACGAATGTGCGATGCTCACCGGTTCTATGGGACTCCTCCCCTCCGCAAGTATCGCTGAAGGCTCCTTCGGCCTCTATGAACCAGCTGGCGGAAGCGCTCCAGATATTGCAGGGAAGGGCATCGCAAATCCGCTTGCACAAATTCTGTCCGTAGCTCTGATGCTCCGTTACTCCTTCAAGGAAGAAGATGCGGCAAACGCTATTGAAAAAGCCGTCGAAAAAGTCATCGCTCAAGGCTTCCGCACAGGCGAAATCTGGAAGGAAGGGATGACAAAGGTAGGCACCACTGGAATGGGTGATGCCGTTCTCGCGGCTCTCTAATCAGCACTTATAAAGTAATGGCCCCGCTCGTGTTCGAGTGGGGCCATTTGTATATAGGGCATCTCTAAAAGCACAATTTTTATGGCGAGAAGCCGGTTCCCTCCAGGGAACGTCAGGATTCGAAGAGCCGGACTCTAGGCCGGCCCCGCAGGGGTGAGGATGGAACAACGTGACACCGCAACAATTTTCTGGTAACACTTCGCACTGGTGGACTAAAGTCCTGTTGCCGAGCCTCAGGCAATGTCAAAGCAAGCTTTGCCGCTGTATTCGGCTCTTGCAACAGTCGTCTCTCAAAGTGGCGAAGAACGCTCAAGCCGAGCATCTCAGGTAGCGAACTCGTTTGCTATCATGACCTAAGGCGCAGAAGCGGATGCCTAAGGCATCAATACAGCGAGTATTGACGCTTCGCGTCACCCCTGCGGTTCGGTCATGCAACCAAGCAAGCTTGTCTTTGCTGCGCTCGATTTGCATGCGGTTCACTTAACCAAAGCAGTTTTTAGCGGTGCCCTGTATTCAAAACCACTGGCAAATAGCAAACATTTTCAGGCGCCAAACCGGGCAACAAGACTTCCTAAACGCGTCTTCTAAATAAAGAAGACGTTCTAATTAACCTCTTCTCCAGGAGCTAGAACTCGCTAAAGCAAGACAGGAATTCATCTCTGCGGATGAATTCACCTATGCAGCCATCAACAAATTAATGTTGTTGCATTTCCTGCTTGTAAGCCTCCGCAGCTTGATCCATGCGTTTCTGCATATTGGCGGATTCGGCGCGAAGCATAAATTCCTGCTCGGAATTGACGGCCTGCATCACAGCCTTCTTGAAGAGTTCGGGATTGAGGGCGACAAGGGCATAAATTTTATACTTCCCATCTGCTTGGTTGAATTGCGTAATTGTCTTGACGACATTTGCGCCGGAAAGTTCCTGCTGTGTATATTCATTTGCCTTTTCTTCCCAGAGCTTCTGGGCTTCGCCGCTCAGGTTCTTTGCATACTGTTCCTTGTAGCGGCTGACCTGAGTCTTCATCGCTTCTGCAAGAGCGGTGCGGGCTTCATCGGCAGCTTGGGTGCGGGCGACCATTTCATCATTGGAAACGGCGATGCCGATTCCGCAAGGGATATCCTTGCTCAGAAGATCGGACTTGAGCGATTCCAGTTCAGAAGCCGGCGTGGTAACCGTTTCATAGTTGCCTTCAGAAGCCTTTTGAGCGGAACTTGCACAGCTCGCAAACATTGCAGAACACGCACCCGCAATAAGAACAAAGACCAGTTTTTTCATATTAACTCCTATCATTATTTTGACCGGATCCCCGGTTTATAGAGATATATTAAAAAAATATATCAAAAAGAAAACATTTGCAAATAAGGAAGAAAGCATCATTTAGAGGGAAAAAACCTTTTTTGGGACCAAGGAAGGGGCTGTAGGAACGATTGCCCGCTAAAATGGGAGATTGCTGGTTACACTCGGCCATGCAGGCGGACATCCGCGAGATGCTCAATTTTTACTGCACATTTTTAATTTCTTTGAAAAGCGCGTGTTGCAAGAGCTAGATGCGGATTCTTAATCTCTTCCTCTCCGGCAACAAGACTTCCGTCACATG
>JALNVO010000095.1 GCA_023231365.1 Fibrobacteraceae bacterium
AAGCAAGCTTGAGTGCGACTCTCAATTTGGGCGATTTTGACGCTTCGCGTCACCACTGCGGTTCGGTCATACAACCAAGCGAGCTTGGTTGTGCGACACTCACCTTGCATGGTATTGACGCTTCGCGTCATCGTCCGCTGCTGCATCTCGGCAATAAAGACAAGCAAGCTTGCCTTTGCTGCGCTCGATTTGTATGCTATTCACTTCACCAAAGCAATTTTTAGAGGTACCCTTATGAATATGCCCTGTGACTTTCCTTATATGGATCTCCTCCCGGCCGTCTCCGCTGCGAGCTTTTCGGTTCTTGAATTTTTTAAAGGCGGTTTTGATGTCATGGTAAAGGATGATTCTACGCCTGTGACGTCAGCTGATTTAGCTTCCAACAAAATTCTACTGGATGCCCTTCAAAAATATTTCCCGGACATTCCCGTCGTATCGGAGGAAATTTTGAATCCGCCGCTTTCCGCTCTTAAAGATAAATTTTTCCTGGTCGATCCTTTGGATGGAACAAGCGATTTCATTTCGGGGCGGAAAGAATTCACAGTGAATCTTGCGTTGATTGAAAAAGGCCTTGTTGCGCTAGGCATAGTATCTGCTCCGGCTTTGGGTGAACTTTTTGTCGGTTTTAACGGTATTGCCCTTAGAACGTCCATTTCGGATGTCTCATTGTCCCATCCGGAGCGTTTGTTTTTGAAAAATCGCTATGTTCCTTTTCAAAAAGGCAGAGTTCCCCGGGTATTAGTCAGCGTTTCCCATACAGATCCTAGAACATCGGACCACCTCCAGAGGATAGGGGGCGTTAAAATTCCCGTAGGTTCCAGCCTCAAGTTTCTTCGCATTGCGGATTCCTTTGCGGATTATTATCCGAGGGTGAAATCTCTTCACGAATGGGATATCGCTGCGGGACATGGTGTGCTTAAGGCTGCTGGAGGCAATGTCTACCTCTTTGGCTTGCAAAGTGAAGTGAAATATGGGACTCCCGGGTTCATTTCTCCCCCTTTTGAGGCTTATTGACTCTACAAATAGCTCTTTCACTTGACTATTTTTAATTTTTGTGTTAAATTTGTGCCAACATTTTATGAAAGGTTTTCACCCGGAGATATAAGGTGCCTAATCATCAGTCTTGCAAAAAACGTCTTCGTCAGACTAAAAAACTGACCGAAATCAACCAATCTGTCCGTTCCTCCATCCGCACAAGCCTCAAGGCTATTCGTACGGCCTCTTCTAAGGATACGGCTCTCAAAGAAATGCCGAACCTCTTCAGTATGCTTGATAAGGCTGCTGCCAAGAATCGTGCGGGTTTCAATTCGAACCGCGCTGCAAATTATAAAGCGAAGGTTGCAAAAGTCGTTAATGGTCTTGCTGCAAAAGCTTAAGGCCTAAAGTCTTTTTGCGGAGACCGGTGGTGTTTCGCCCCCGGTCTTCTTCTTTTTTGATAGAAAACACAGTCTCTTGCTTTATATTTTTGCTAGATTAAGGATAAAATTAAGGAAGAATAATGTCCTCGATAAACTTCGCTACTCGTGAAATCAGTTGTAAGGTCGTATATTATGGCCCTGGTTTGAGCGGCAAGACGACAAATCTTCAGGTAATTCATCAGAAGATGCCCCAGGACAAGCGGACCGATATGGTTTCTTTGGAGACGGAGGGCGACCGTACTTTGTTCTTTGATTTTCTGCCTCTTAACTTAGGTGATATCAAGGGATTCAAGACGAAGTTTCAACTTTATACTGTTCCCGGTCAAGTTTATTACAATTCGACTCGAAAGATAGTTCTGCGCGGTGTGGATGGGATCGTTTTTGTTGCAGATTCTCAGCGCTCCCGAGAAGCCGAAAATCTGGAAAGCTTGCAAAATTTGCGTCAGAATTTGGAAGACTATGGAGTGGATTTGGATGAAATACCACTAGTCCTGCAATACAACAAGCGGGATATGGAAAATGTCTTTCCGCTTGATGAAATGAATAAGCTCCTCAATCCTAAAAATATTCCGTTTTTTCCGGCGACGGCTCATAATGGAAAAGGTGTCGTGACGACACTCAAGGCGATTGCAATGCTTGTTATTCAGCGCTTTAATGTTAAACAAGGCTTTTTGCGCAAGGCTGCAGATAGCGTTCATAATACGGGTGTCCACGATGTGATGCTCGGCAAGGAAGGTGTTTCTATAACTCCCGCAGCACCTTCCGAACCTCCTAAGGCTCAGCCGGAATCTCAGAGTGCTGCCGGAGCTCTTCCTGATTTTGGAACTCCGCTGCCGTCCGCATCGGCGTCTCCTTTTCGTATGCCGGCTTTCGTGTCCCGTACTACGGCTCAGGAACCTCAGCAGAAGGCGGGCCTCTTTCAGAAGAGCGCGCCGGCCTCTCCGTTTGACCGTTTACAAAGCCCCGCTGTTCCTAAGGTTCCGTCTTTTGGTCGGGATGCAATGAAAGCAGACCAAGGGATATCCGATGACGATATTGAGCTTCGTCCCTATGTTCCTAAAAAGAAACCTTGAAGTAGGCTAAGGTAGCTGATGAGTGATTTTGCCGTTTATACTGAAGATGCAGACCGGGTTCGCCGGTTGATGCAAGCTTATTTGGCAAGTGTTAAAGCCGATTATGTAATGCTTGTCCACCGCGATGGTTCGATCATTGCTGAAGTTGGCTCCATCGGTATGGATGCGACTCCACTTGCCGTACTCAGCACAGCATCTTTTGGAAGTGCAAAACAAATTGGCGTTATGCTCGGCGAAGGAGAATTCCGCTCGGTTTCTTACACGGGCGAAAAGCGTTCTATTTATATCGCCCCCGTTGAAGATTCACTTCTTTTGGTACAAATTTTTTCGGGCAATAAACTTCCGAACCGTATAGAAGACTACAACAAGCTCTTGGTAGAAAAACTGGTAGAAGCTGTCCCCGCTTTCACGCAGAATACGAGCAAGCTTCACCATTAGGAGTTCCTTGTGCAAGGACTTCCTCCACTCCGTTATTTGAGAAAGACGACCATCGTTTTTTTGGCCGTTTTTTTGTGCTTTTTGGGCCGTCGCATTTATATTGCCATGAATGCAGATGATGGAACAGTGGATATTACCCAATCAATAGACAAACCGGAGTATAGTGTGGTTTGTCGCAACATAATTGGAGGCTCTCCGTTTGGTATTGATTCGGTATTTCCTTCGCGGAGCCGTCTTTATTACTATTCTATGATGCCTAAGCTCGGCTGGGAGGCTCCGCAGCGGCAGATGATGCATATTTGGTTTTATGGGGCGGATACTGTGCAAAAGGTTTTGTGCACTCCGGTGGATGATGCTTGTGAAAGTTCTATTTCTCCAGAACTTTTACATGCGGGTGATTGGAGCGTGGATTTCGTGGAAGGACGCAATCTTTTAGCGAGCCGCCAGTTCAAGGTTGAAGCGGCAAGGAATTGATCCTTGCGCATTATTTCTTTTTTCCTTTTATTTTTTCCGCTGCTTATTTGGGCATCCGTCCCCTTCTCGAGATTGGATTTGGATACGGTCCCTGTGTGGAGAGGGGTGCCGTATAAAACGTCTGGGGTTACAACGGGGGATAGTATAGAGGGAGAAAGGGATTCTGTCCATTTGCAAACGGCTGGATCCAAGTTTATTCAAGTAATTGTCGGCGATGGCGGAACGGAAGTGAATCAGGAGCTTCATTTGTCCATACAGGGAGAAGCCGTTCCGGGAGTATTCATTGATGCTCTTTTGTCTGATGTCGGAAGGGACGCGGGTGAGGAGCGCACTGCTACTTTGGAAGAAGTGGACGAAGTGCATTTTCGCGTAGAAACGTCAAAAGCTTTTTTGCATCTGGGCAATATGACGTGGAAGGAACAGGAACTGGGACTTTCCGGGTTGGAACGCTCGACCCTCGGTGCTGCGGCGGGTTTAAAATTGGGCCATTCCGAAATACGCGGTGCAGGAGGTTATGATGAATTGGAGCGTATCACGACGACTTTTACCGGTGTTGATGGACAGCAGAAGGGATACCTCCTTGCGACGGGAGCTTCTGATACGTATATGTCCGTGGTGCCCCGCTCAGAAACGGTGTTCTTGAACGGAGTAGAACTCACTCGGGATGAAGATTATACTGTCAACTATGCTGGCGGTGTACTGGATTTTAATGGAGCTTTGATTCCGGGGTCGCAAGATGAAATTCGCGTGGAATTCGATGCGTATAATTCCGGTGGCCTTCAGATACTCAAGGCTGCCGATGGAAAGTACCGCGGAAGGAATGTTTGGCTGGATGTCGTCGGTTTTGAACTTTCAAGCGATACGGCTAGGCTTCGGCGTGGTACGTGGACCGATTCGGATTATCAGATGCTAAAAGTAGATACAGGGGGAACTTTTGACCGTTCTGATACTTTGGATGAACTTGTCCGCCCTTGGGCTCTTTTCCGTTTGGGAACGAGAGCGAGAATGCAATCAGGTGAAAGATTTTATGCCGATGGTGAAATGGATTATAGCGATGCGGATACGAATACGCTTTCTTCTATGGTTGGCGGCCCGCACGGACGTGCCTATCGCTGGTTTCTTTCTAGCGATAGCACGAACAATCAAAGGTTTTCTTTGTTTCGCCTGAATGCAGCGGGCGATTATATGCAAAGTGGCTATTTTCAGCCGGCTTATCAAGGCTCGGAGAAAAATTGGGATTCTTATGTCCTTCGCCACGAATGGGATTTGGATAGTTCTGGCTTAGATGGTTCTTTAAGGTATGATTTGCTTTCTGCGAGATTCCGCTTGCCGCATAGTTATTTTGTTGGCGCGGAATGGGGATACCGCAGGAGCCTTTCGGATGGGGAAAATTGGAATTCCTCGCGGTCCCGCATTTTTGCAGAGCACAAAGGGAACGAAGCTCAGAGTTCTTTTTCGCTTGTTCGGGTATCTTCTTTTGAAACGATTGGAATGGAGCGCTACCAGGGACTTGCTTCGGCTTCCTATGTCACAGGAGTATTTCGCCCGTTTGGTTCCGGCGATTACGGTATTTGGCTTAAGGATGCTGATTCATTACTAAATAACCGCTCGGATATGGCGAATGGCAAGTCCGGATTTGATGTGATAGGACAAAATTGGAATTTGCGGGAAACCATTTTTGGATCGCGCGGGCGCACCGGTAGATCTTTGGAAAAATTGGAAGATTCCCTTAAAATCAGCGGTTGGGAACAATCGGCATCCTATTCAAACGATTGGTTCTCTTTGACGCATCTTTTGCAATATAAACGGACTTTTGTGGATACTGCGGGAACTTCGAATTCCTGGCTTTCGGAGGAAAATTTGGATTGGGGACGTTCCGGTTCGCCTTTTGTGGGCAAGGCTTCTTATTCATTGGGTCTCACCCGCGAAGTTCCCTACGTTGCAATTTATAAAGCGGTTACAAAAGGGACTGGTGATGTGATGTATGATAGTTTGACCGGTGTTTTTGTAGAAGGCGTAGACAACGGCGATTATGTCTATGAAGGCATGGGTCGCAGTGATTCTGCGGATCCGGTGCGTGCAAGTTCTGCACAGATAACTTGTAATTTTTCATTTATACCAAGGGCGCTCGGGATTGAACAGGGCGTTTTACGCGATGTAGCGTTTTCATTTGATGGTTCCAGTGAAGGCCGCGATACTACGGGGAATACGTTGTTTCTTCCTCCATTTATGCGAAGCACTTTACATGAAATTTCGAGTGGACTTTTTACTGGCGAGGCTTCCGTTTTGTGGACGCATCCACAGAATGCAGGGACATTGGAATATAAAATCGGAACGGAAAGCGAAAAGAGAAATACTTCGCAAGGTTATTTCCAAAATCGATTATGGCATACGTTGGACGCCATCTATACTGGTCGAGAAAGGGAAACTTGGGAAGCGGAACCGGGGATAGAATATGTGGCTTTGGACGCCGCTCAAGTGATGAATTGGAAAATTTATGAAGTAAAGATTTCCTGGAAACGCGAATTGCCATTAAATTTGTATGTAAAGCCAGCTGGATGGGTGCGGAAAGGATTGGGAAAGGATGAATCGGAGCGCCTAGAAGCTTTCTTGCGGCAAGCCTCGTTTACGCTTGGCTTTGACAATGAGAAAAATGCGAGAGCTTTCGATACGTTCGGAGTGACGGATGTTACGAGTGATAATGAAACCCTCCCTTACCAGATGGCATCCGGTTTTGACAAAGGAATTACTTACCGGAATGAACTCTCTGCTTCGGTCGATGCCAATGAATATTTGACCCTTTCGTTAAATTATATTGTCCGGTTTGGCAGCGCGGAAGGCCGCATCTTCCAAAAGATGTCGATGGAGGCAAAGGCCTTTTTTTAGGCGATTATGTATAAATTTCTTTTTATCATAAGCCTTTTTGCCGCATTTGCTTCCGCTTCGGATTGCATTATTCACGACGTTTTGTTCGCGGGTGCGTTTGATGAAAGCACGGAAAAGTATTTCATGAATTTGGCGAAAGCACCTTGCTCCTCTGTCTTTGCAAGGGAAACGACTCTTGTGGATTATCTTGTGGATGAAGGATTTCCTTTTGCGGAGGTTTATCACGATATAGATTCTTCTTCGGGAAAACTTATAGTGACTCTTGATAGAGGAAACGCTTGGGTTTGGGCTTCTTCGGAAAATGTGGAAAAGTCAAAAACGCACCGGAATGTTTTTGCAATGCTTTCCGGCTTGAAATCCGGTAGCGCCGTGCGTATTTCGGATGTTTCCCGTGCAGAACAGAAGCTTATCAATTCGGGGTACTTTGAATCGACGGCAGAACCAAAGCTCTATAGAGACTCTGTCCGAAATCGGCTCGTTCCCGTATTTTCTATGCGGGATCTACAAGTGAACAGCTTTGAAGGTTTTCTCACTTATGCGAGTGGCGAAGACGGCGGTTGGGTAGGTTCCTTGAATTTGGTGCTTTATAATATGAGGGGCACGGCCCGCGATCTATCCCTCTCTGGGGAGACAGGAGATTATGGGCGATCTGTTACTTTATACTACAAGGAACCTTGGCTTTTGGGCACTGGCTGGAATGGCATTGTGCGAGGAAATTTAGAAGAAGATTCTACTTATAAGAGCGCTTTACTTGAAGGCGGCGTTTCTCGGAATATTGGGTTCTATTTTGAATTTGCTGTTTTAGGTGGAATAGGGGACGATAAATGGACTTATACTCTGGAAACGCATTTTAAAAATGAAGACCGCTTGCAGTTACCTCGCCGCGGGGGCTATTTAAATGGCACATTCCAAGTTATCAAGGACAGAACGGATTCGTCCAGTGAGGTTTCAGTTTCTTTGTATGCAAACGGGATGCGTCTAACTCCTATTACAGAAAATTGGATTTTGCAGACATCGTTTTTTGCAGGGACTCTTCTTCCGACAGATAAGAACTTTGAATTGGATGAGCTTTATTCGTTGGGAGGTATGGATAATTTGAAAGGGTATCGCCCAGATTTTTTTCATACGCGGGCTTATGGCATTACTGAGGCGGATCTTCAATTGCGGGCTCTTGCGGGGAATTCGTTTCATTTATTCTTTGAGCCTGCTCTGCATCGGGCTCGTTTGCCGGAACATGGCTGGGTGGATACTTATAGTTATGGTTTGGGAATTACCCAGTATCGAGGATCGTGGAGCCTATCTCTTTATTATGCATTGCACCGCGGAGAAGCTCCTTTAGATGGACTATTGCATTTTGGTGTAAGAACTTTGTTCTAATCCTGTTTTACAAAAGCGGATGCTTGCTTTTTTCTCCGGTTATTTCACGGACGAACCGAGGAACGAGGTATCCCGGGAGGGCGTTCCTCACTTTTTCCATCATCTCTAGAGCTTCTGTATCAGGAACTTCAAAATGGGCAACTCCCGTTGCATGGTCGAGCTGGTGCAAGTAGTAGGGGAGAACGCCTTGGTTGAATAAAGCAAATGAAAGTTCCACAAGCGTCGCCGGGCTGTCGTTTACGCCTTTGAGTAGCGTTGTCTGGTTGAGAAGCGTTGCTCCGATTTCCTTTAACTCGGCAAAGACTTTTTTAGAACTTTCATCGAGCTCGTTAGGATGGTCCACATGGGAAACAAACACGAGCTTTTTCGTTTGTGCGATTTTTTGCAAAGCTTCAAAATGGGAGTCTTTCCCGTTTTTGAGTATGCGGGAAGGAAGACTGATGGGGAGACGAGTGTGTATGCGGATGGTCCTTAGTGGTTCTTGTTGCAGAGCAATTTGGACAAGGGAATTGAACGCTTTTTGTGAAAGCATTAGAGGATCTCCACCCGATAGGATGAGCTCGTGAATTTCAGGCGATCCAGCAAGCCAGGCTTCGAGTTCCTCTACAAATTTTGTATTGACGCGGAGATTTTCTCCCCGGCGAAAACAGAATCGGCAATGCAGGCTACAGGCTGGGGTGGGCTCGATAAGGGCGCGCCCTTCGTATTTTTGGAGGATTCCTGGCTCTTTTTCGCTTTCGAGGTCTCCGACGGGGTCGTCCGAAAAACCTTCAACAGCCAGGTTTTCCTCTTCTCTTGGCAGAATTTCATGGAGAAGGGGATCGTTTAGGTCTCCTTTCTGTATTTTAGATGCAAAATGCCGGGAAACAAGGAATGAAAATGAGGAATTGGACACTTTGATGTCGGCTGGAGGGAGTTCCAAGTAGGCGTAAAGGTCTTTCAAACTTGTAAAAAAACTATCTGCTTTGTTCATAAATATTCTATTTTTAGCGCCAAATTCTTTAAGAGGCAATTCCTATGGGTACAGTTAGCACAAACGAGTTCCGCAAAAAGTTAAAAATTATCGTCGATAGCCAACCATGGATGATCATCGACAACCAGTTCGTAAAGCCGGGTAAGGGCCAGGCTTTCAACCGCGTCCGTATCAAGAACCTCATTACGGGTCGTACTCTTGAACGTACTTGGAAGAGTGGCGATACTGTTGAAGAAGCTGAAGTGACATACAATGAAATGACGTACCTCTATAATGATGGTGAAACGTGGTTCTTCCTAGACAATACGTCAAGTGAAACGATGGAGATTCCCAAGGAAGCTTTGAATGGGGCTGAAGTCTGGCTTCTTGATAATGCACCTGTCCAGGTGACTTGGTGGGATGGAAAAGCGATTGAAGTCATTCCTCCGACCTTCGTTGAAATGGTTATTAAGGAAGCTCCTCCGGCGGTTCAGGGAAATACGAGCGGCAACGTTCTTCGTGAAGCGATCATGGAAACAGGTGCTAAGGTGATGATTCCGCTTTTCATTCAAGAAGGAATGAAGATCAAGGTTGATACGCGGGATGGTTCTTATGTCGAGCGTGCAAAGTAATCATTGGAATAATTGCATGATAAGCTTCGCATAGCGGCGTTCTCGGGGCCTCGTCGTACGGGAGTACGATTTTCGGCCCCTGCGGCCTTGCTCTGCTCGCTTCTAATGCAATTATTTTGTTCAGCACATCTCTGAAGTTCGTCTCTTGGCCATCGCCTGTCCGGCTTGGCCAAATTTTTTTGTTGTGCTGGTTCTCGTTTGGATTTTATTAGCTAGCGTCATCTCAGAGTTCGTCTTTTGGCCATCGCCTGTCCGGCTCGGCCAAATTTTTTTGTTGTGCTGGTTCTCGTTTGGATTTTATTAGCTAGCGTCACCTCAGAGTTCGTCTCTTGGCCATCGCCTGTCCGGCTCGGCCAAATTTTTTTGTTGTGCTGGTTCTCGTTTGGATTTTATTAGCTAGCGTCATCTCAGAGTTCGTCTCTTGGCCATCGCCTGTC